>JAAKFW010000008.1 GCA_011064905.1 Candidatus Anoxychlamydiales bacterium
AGTTCGATATAAACTTCCCAATCTCTAGATTTTTCAAAAATCAATTGTTTATACAAATCGATTGCTTGATCATATTTCTCAGCATAGGTAAGTACTTTTACAAATTCTAATTTTACTCTATATTCATCTAATCTGATATCATGAATACCGTTAGACAGAACTTTTCTATACTCTAAAATGGATTTTTCATAATTATCATTCCAACTATATACCCTTGCAAGCTCTAACCTAATGTAATAATCATCTGGATGATTACCCAAATATTGACTTAAAACTTTTGCAGCCTCATCATACTTTTTAAAATGAACATAAAAATCCGCAAATCCTTCAATGATTTCCTCATTGTCTGGATTTTTTTTTATACATTTATTGTATATCTTAACAATAGGCTCATATGTATTTGTGATTTTAGCAGCTGAAAGGAGTTGAGCTATATAAAACTTAGGATTTAAATCTTTTTTCAAAACTTCAACATAAAATTCTAAAGCTTTTGAATATCTACCTTCTTTGTAATATTTTTCTGCTCTTCTAAAGTCTAACCATCTAGATTCAATACAATGATAAGCAATTGTAGTAGAAATCGCCAAAGTTAATAGAACACAAATAATCCAATATTTTCGATATTTATATTTAAACATTAAAGTACTATATTAATTTCTCTTCCTCTTTAATTATTTATTTAATATTTTATGTATTAACTATCAATGGAAAATATGTTGAGAAATTTAGATGAGCTTTTAAAAAAGCTAAAATTAGCCTCATCTACCATTAAAAAAAACCAGATTTTAGATGAGATGCCAAAGGTCTTAGAGTATATAAATTCTCATTCATTTCTACAAAAAATTATAAAAGATGCATCTCCTATAGATGAATATCTAATAAAATCTCTAATTGCAATTTCTCAAGCAAATAACATCCTTTTCAATTTTGAAAAAACCCCAAATGCATCAAAACTTCTAAGTAACCTTTTAGAAGAACTCAAAAAAATCGATAAATTCTATATTTCTATCGGAGGGATACTTGGGTACCACTATCATTTTTTAGAACTCTTAAATCCTAAAGTAAAAAATCAAGCAAATCTCTCTCTTTTAAAAACACCTTTTATAGATATAACAAAACCAAATAAAGCTACTAAAGAACTAGTTGACATTGGGCTTAAAAATTTAGATAAATTTGCTTTTATCTTCCCACTTGGCGGATCTGGAGATAGGTTAAATCTATTTGATCCAAAAACAAAAAAACCTCTCGTTGTAGCAACTTTCAACTTTCAGGGAAGAACTCTTTTAGAAAATCTAATTAGAGACATTCAAGGCTTAGAATATCTGTATTTCAAAACATTTAATAAAGAGATTATAACACCTATTGTCATAATGACATCTGATGCAAAAGATAATCATATACAGGTTGTAGATATTTTTGAAAAAACAAACTATTTTAATCGAGGCAAAAAAACTTTTCATTTCATAAAACAAATATCTTCACCTTTAATTACTGAAGATGGTTCTTGGGCATTAAAAGCTCCTCTTACGTTAGCTTTAAAACCCTCAGGGCATGGCGCTTTGTGGCAACTTTTAGAAAAGCAGAAAGGTTTTGATTTTTTAAAAAAGTTTAAAAGAGAAAAGGCTCTTATTCGTCAGATCAATAATCCAATAGCCGGAGTTGATAATCTACAACTCTCTTTTATGGGAGCATCTTTTCAAGATAAAAAAGCATTTGGTTTTGTATCTTGCAGAATTAAAGAGGGGGTTAAAGAGGGAATAAACGTTCTAAAAGAGATTAATGAAAAAGATGGTTATTTATATAACATCTCCAATATTGAATACACTGATTTTCATAAGCATTTTAAAGATTTGAGTTTTTCTGAGATAACCTCTAATTTTTTAGCAAATACAAACATTTTAATAGTTGATTTAGAAGAAGCAAAAAAAGCCTCATTAAAAAACCCCTTGCCCGGGCTTACAATAAATTTAAAAACAAAAGTATTTTCTAAAAACAAAGATGGAAAAGTAACGAAACTAAAAGCTGGTAGATTAGAATCTATGATGCAAAACATCTCAGATAGTTTTCAAGATTTTAGAAAAGAAAAAATAAAAAAAGTAGATGTTTCGAATTTAAAAACCTTTTTAATTTTAAATGATCGAAAAAAAACAATATCAACTACTAAAGTAGCATATGAAGAAGGCAAAGCCTCTTTCGAAACTCCAATGCAATGTTACTTTGATGTAATATCTAATTACCATGATCTCTTAAAAAACCATTCGAATATAAAGATGCCAAAAATGCCAAGTGTTGATGAATATTTAATCAAAGGTCCTCCATTTATATGCGATATCAATCCAATGATGGGGCCTCTATATTCTATCATTTCAAAAAAAATTAAAGGAGGTGAAGTTGCTTATGGATCAGAATTAAAACTTGAAATTGCTGAAGTGTTAATTGAAAATTTGTATTTGAACGGATCTTTATTAATAGAAACCAATTTAACAAAAACAAAAAAAAATATTTATAATTCAGCTAGATGTATATTAAAAAATGTAAAAGTAAAAAATTTAGGCATAGATAAAAATGCTAATAATAATTTTTTACAAAATAAAATTAAAAGAAAAGAGTATCTTAAAATTACTTTAGGCGAATCCGCTGAGTTTTATGCAAACAATGTAGAATTTTTTAATACTCATGAAATAATTGTACCATCATTTCATAAAATGTTTATTCTACAAGAAAACAATAAAATTACATATAAAGTAGAAAAACTATAGTATCTTTACATTTTCAAACTATATTACTTGCATAAAAAAATATCCTATTTTATAATCATAGAAATAAATAATTTGCAGTTTAAATTAGATCAAGTTTAAATTTGCTTTTTTAGTTTTTTGGATAGAATACTATCCTATAATTTAATTAATCCTAATTAAGGAAGGGAAAGATGAGTCAAAACGATCAAGAATCTATACATAAACAAAAAAACTTCAAAGACCTAGAAGAAATTCTTTCAAAAGCCATCAAAAAAGTTGGTGTAGGAAAAGAGAATGATCTTTGCAAATATATTCCAATGACAAGTGGCGGTTATATGCACCACTTTACATTAAGAAAAATGAAGAAGAAAAATCCAGTTGAGCTTTCTTCTATGATTAAAAAATTTATTATTAATAATTCAAGACCTATAGCAGTTGCTCCAAAACCTAGAGCTGCAAGAGGATCTAGAAAAAGAAGAGATCAACTAACATTTACAAAATGGCAATTAGAAAGAATGCTTAACATTGCTCGTCTAGCTGGAGATAAAGACATTATTTCAATTTTAAGTCCAAAAAAATCACTCGCTTCATTCAAAAGAGAATTAATACAATCTATTCGTCAAAGCAATGTAGATCAAGAGCTTTGGAATGGATATGTTGAATCAGTAAACACTCAAAACGCTTTTGCAAATTCTGATAGTTTAGCTGAGATGCTCGCAAATAAAAAATAAATTTATTTTGTTAAAAAAAACCTTTGAAAAATTTTCAAAGGTTTTTTCTGTCCCTAAAAATTTATTTAAAAAAACTTTTTAAAATATTTTTTTAGTCGGTTTTTCCTTGACAACTAATAGAAATCACCTATACTTGATTCTTCGTAAACACTATTAAAAATTAAGGAAAAATAATATGACTGAACCTGTACAAAAAGAATTTTCAAAAGTCAGGTCGCTTCTTTGGCCAATTTATACTTTTGAATTAAAAAAAATACTACCCATGCTACTAATGTTTTTTTGCATCTCTTTTAATTACACAATTCTAAGAGACATGAAAGATACACTAGTTATTACAGCCGGAGGATCTGGCGCAGAAGTTTTACCATTTTTAAAATTAGGTGTGCTCGCAGGAGCTCTTATCTTTATGTTAATTTATGCAAAACTATCAAATAAGCTTAGTAAACCCGCTCTATTTTTTACTACCTTATCTCCATTTTTAGTTTTCTTCGCTTTATTTGCATTAGTTCTTTACCCTGCAAAAGACGCTTTGCATCCACATGCTCTAGCAGATAAGATGCAAGCAATGCTCCCTGTTGGTCTTATGGGCCTTGTTGCTGTTTTCAGAAACTGGATGTTCTCTATTTTCTATATATTAGCTGAACTTTGGGGCAGTGTTGTTTTATCTTTACTATTTTGGGGATTTGCCAACGAGATTACAAAAATAAAAGAAGCTAAAAGGTTCTATGCTCTATTTTTAACAGGAGCTAACGTAGCACTGCTTGTTTCAGGACCAACTATCAGATATTTTGCTAACCTACCAAAAAGACTAGCACTAACTGCTGGAATTGATGCTTGGGGTATGACAATAAATAGATTGATGTTAATAGTAGTTATTTTAGGATTTGTTATAATGGCAGCATATTGGTGGATGAACAAAAATGTTTTAACAGATGCTCGTTTTTATGCCCAAGATGATCAAAAATCTACTAAAAAATCAAAACCAAAACTTTCAATGAAGGATAGTTTTAAATTTTTATTTAAATCTAAATATTTAGGGCTTTTAGCAGTACTTGTAATATCATATGGCATCGCTATTAACCTTATTGAAGTTACTTGGAAAGGTCAGTTAAAACTTCAGTATCCTAATTCAAATGATTATTTATCCTTTATGGGTGGATTTTCAACGGTAACTGGATTTGTAACGATTTTCACAACTATGTTTCTTGGTGGAAATATCATGAGAAAATTTGGTTGGAGGATTTCAGCTCTTATAACACCAACAGTAATCGTTATAACTGGTCTAACCTTCTTAGGGTTTGTTGTCTTCAAAGGACATCTACCGAATTACTTATTGGGTGGAATGGCTCTTCAAATGTTTATTGTACTACTTGGAGCAACTCAAAACATCTTATCCAAATCAAGTAAATACACATTTTTTGATCCAACAAAAGAGATGGCATACATACCACTTGATCAAGAATCTAAAGTTAAAGGAAAAGCAGCGATTGACGTTGTAGGCGCTAGACTTGGAAAATCCGGCGGTTCTTTCTTACAAGCAGGACTAATACTTGCTTGTGGTGGAATCGGAGGTATTGCTCCATTTGTAATGGTAATAGTCGTTGCAATAGTATCTCTTTGGATGGTATCTGCTAATGCACTTAGCAAAAGATTCGAAGAAAAATCTCAAGAAATCGAGAAGAAAAAAGTTACAGAAGACGATCTCGAGCTCGTTGCTACTCCTGCAATTTCTGAAACTAAAAAAAAATAATTTAAGAGAAGTTATTTCTTAAAAAGAAGCCCATCTGAAAAGGTGGGCTTTTTTCATAAAAGTTGTCTTTTATTATAAGCTTCATAAATTTATCATTCAAAATCTCAACCTATCTTAACAAGAAGTTATTAAGTAAAATCTAACTATTCCTAAATTAAAAAAAAACATTGCTCTTGCTTTATTGAAGCTATTTTCTTTATCCTAGTTGTCTAAAAAAAATTAGGCCTACCTCATGAAAAGTTGTTGCTTTTTTTTAATATTAATATTGAATATATCTTTTTTAAATGCTGAAGATATTTTAGCTGACACTTCTTTAGAAAAACAAACTCTTCAAGAAAATAACTCTCAAACAGAATCTAATATAACCGAATCTTTTTTAGACAAAAATTCAACAATCATTGAGGATTCTCTAAAAAAAGAAGTTGCTATTTTAGAACCTGAGCCTTTTACTCCAAGTTTAAATTCTGAATCTTTTTCTTCTCAACCTATTTTAAAACCTGAAATCATCTCAGAAAAGGATTTTAAAACCCCTCCTCCAAAAATTGATATTCCACGTAAAAAAACTTTTTTAGCTGTAGGATTAACAGCTTTGATACCAGGTTTGGGACATGTATATTTAAAAGAGTATTCAAAAGCAGGAATTATTTTTGGAAGCACAGCTGCAGGAGTTGCTGCCCGATTCAATAAACATACCTCTTTTCCGGGCTATGTAGCTCAAAATCTTGCGACATCCTATGGAATTTATGCGGCTTATAGAGATGTTAGGCTATATAACAATAATGTTGGATTTTCTTACAAAATGCCTACAGATAGTTTTAAAGATCTTTGTTTAGCTTCATTTAGCTTAAGTGTATTGAAAAAACCAGAAGTTTGGGGTGGTTTTTTAGGGTTTTTAGCTACTGGAATTGGAATCACCTACTTACAAAGTAAGCTACATATTAAACCTCACTTAAAAATTTCAGCAGCAGATGCATATCCTTTAAGCGCCTTTAGTATTGGAATAAGAGAAGAGACTCTATTCAGAGGATATTTACAATCTACCTTATCCGAATCTTTAACCCCAATAGGAGGAATTATTCTTTCCTCTTTAGCATTCGGAGCAGTACATATTCCAAATGCTAAGAATTATTCTCTCAAAGACCGTATGAACTACTATAAAATTTCACTTCCATTTATTACATCTTTTGGCTTATATGCTGGATGGATGACATACAAAAATCAATCGCTTAAACAAAGTGTTGCTTTGCATTCATGGTATGATTTTACTCTATTTGCGATAAGAAGAGCATTAACTCGATCAGCAATGATTGGAAAACCAAATTTTAGTTTTTCATTTAGTTATTAAATTTTTATTAGGATCTAAAAAACTATAAATATTTTTTGATTTTCTTCTAAAACTAATATAAAAAATATGAATTTTTCCATTAAATAGCTTTTGTTGAAATTTTTAAAAAATTGTAGTAAACTAAAGTCTCTTTAAAAGATGAAAAAAAATGTTTAAATACGATTTAAAATACATTAGAAATTTTTCCATTATAGCTCATATTGATCATGGTAAATCAACAATAGCTGACAGGCTTTTAGAATTTACAAATACTGTAACAAAAAGAGAGATGCAAGATCAAATTTTAGATAGTATGGAGCTCGAGAGAGAAAAGGGAATAACGATAAAAGCACGCCCTGTTACGATGCTCTATAAATCTAAAGACGGAAATACCTATCAAATCAATTTTATAGACACGCCAGGTCACGTTGATTTTTCTTATGAAGTATCAAGATCACTATCTGCATGTGAAGGAGCTCTCCTCATTATTGATGCAACTCAAGGAGTACAAGCTCAAACCCTCGCTAACGTATTTTTAGCGATAGAGAGAGATTTAGAGATTGTATCGATAATAAATAAGATAGATCTTCCAAATTCAGATCCAGAAGATGTCAAAAAACAGATAGAAGAGGTAATAGGACTTCCAGCTACAGATACAATACTTGCATCTGCTAAAAAAAACATTGGAATAGAAGATATTTTAGAAAGAATAATAAGAGATATTCCCCCTCCCAAAAAAGATGAAGACGCAGAAATAACTCTAAAGGCTTTAGTTTTTGATTCACATTATGATCCGTATAGAGGAGCTCTAGCCTATGTAAGAATAATCTCAGGTGAGATCAGAAAAAAAACTCAAATTAAATTTATGGCAACGAAAAAAACTTTTGAAGTTTTAGAAGTTGGTATTTTCGCTCCTAATGAAAAACCTACAGAGTCTTTAAAAGCTGGAGAAGTTGGATACATTGCATCTAATATAAAAAACACAAAAGATATTAAAATTGGAGATACTATAACACTTACTAAAAACCCTGCTAAAAAACCTTTAGCGGGATTTAAAATAATAAATCCTGTAGTTTTTGCAGGTATTTATCCAGTGGACTCATCTGATTTTGAAAACCTAAAAGATGCTCTAACAAAACTTCAATTAAATGATTCAGCTTTGCACATTGAACAAGAGAGCTCCCAAGCCCTTGGGTTTGGATTTAGAGCAGGTTTTTTAGGGCTCCTACATTTAGAGATAACCTTTGAAAGAATTCTAAGAGAATATAATTTAGATATAATATCTACCTCTCCTAGTGTGATTTATAAAGTGCATTTAACAACTGGTAAAGATCTAAAAATAGATAATCCCGCTCACTTTCCAGATCCAACGATTATTCAGTCGATAGAAGAGCCCTACGTTACATGCCATGTGATGATGCCATCAGATTATTTAGGAGTTGTTATGAATCTTGGTATGGAAAAAAGAGGAGATCTAATAAAAACAGATACATTAGATTCAAAAAGACTACTTTTGACTTTTGAATTTCCGATGAATGAAATTTTAACAGATTTCAATGACAAGTTAAAATCCTACACTAAAGGATATGGTTCATTTGATTATGAGATGTCCAATTATAAAAAAGCAGATATCATTAAATTAGAGATCAAGATAAACGATGAAGTAGTTGATGCATTTTCTACATTAGTACACAAATCAAAAGCTGAAGCTAAAGGAAGATCTCTTTGTAAAAAGCTAAAAGAACTTATTCCAAAACAGCTTTTTAAAGTACCGATTCAAGCAGCTATTGGAGGAAAGATAGTAGCAAGAGAGACCATCTCTGCAATGGGGAAAAACGTTACAGCTAAATGCTATGGTGGAGATATTTCAAGAAAAAGAAAGCTTTGGGAAAAGCAGAAAAAGGGCAAAAAGAAAATGAAAGAGATTGGTAAAGTAAATATCCCATCAAACGTGTTTACAGAAGTTTTAAAATCCGAGTAGTTTTTTTCTAAAAACATAATTTTATATCTATATTTTCATTCATAAAAACCACTAATTGTTTTATAATTAGATTCGATCTAATAAATCAATTACTTTATTTTTATATATTTAAGTTTTAATTAATTTAATTAAAAAAAAACATAACAATTTAAATTTAAAAAAAGAGAGAGAAAAAATGTCAATTTCTAAAGCTCCTTCTATGAGCAATCTTCTTAATGCAGTTAATCGAGTTAAAGAACTCGAAGAAACAAAAAAAACCGGCTCTTCGCCTTCAGAAAATGATTACCTTAAAAAAAGCTTGGAACTAATCGGTCTCATTAGAAATGCTATAGTGGCAGCAAAAAAAAAACATTCCAAAAAAGAAATTATAGCTAGTATACTTGAAACGTATCCTAAGTGTACAATTCAGTTAACCTTTTTAGGTCTATAAGAAATATTAAATAATGTAAACTATTTAACAAAAAGTATTGAAATTTGAGTCCTCGTAGCTCAGAGGATAGAGCGACCGCCTCCTAAGCGGTAGGTCGCGCGTTCGAATCGCGCCGAGGACATTTAAATACCAATTCGAAACTTTGCACAGATGAATGTTAAAATTATTATTACACAATTCTATTATCATAATTTTTATATTTCTGTACTTTAAATAACTAATTCAGCATAAAGTAAGTTACTTTTTTTTAATTAAGGTAAAATTATATGGCAAGTTTAACTCCAATGGTTTCTGATATACCTCCAGATTTGAAATGTAGTATATGTTTAGATATCGCAATAGATCCGGTTGTTCCAGCATCTACTTCTACAGAGGATAAAATCGAAATGATCTGTAAACACTTTTTGTGTAGAGTATGCGAACATATAGCTAGAACATTTTCATTAGAAACAAAAGACGAAATAAATTGTTCTCAATGCCGGGCAACCTATCAAAAAGTTATGCCAGATGATGATACTGCTGGGAAAATAAAAAATTTCGTTAAAAACCAGCCTCATCTTTTTAACAACAAATCTTATGATGACTTAGTGAAAGATAGAGAGTCTTCTATTTTTATCGCTGTACAAATACAAGATGCTATAAATCATGAAAAGTTTGATGCAATTAAAGAAATTGCAAGTCAAATTACAGATGCTAGAGAAAAATCTCGTGTCTTATTTGATCTTGTAACAAAGCAAATTCAAAAAGGAAATATAAAAGCAGCAAAAATACTTGTAAATTTGATACCTCAAACAATTCAGCAAATAGCAGCAACACAACTGATCATTGCATCTTATTATATATCATCAGATATCATAGAAGCAGAAAAATACGTTATGTCTCTTCCAGATAATTCTATAAAAAAAGTAGCACTTGCTCAATTAATTTTCATATTGCAACAAACTTTATTAGGGCCCGATTTATCTGTAGATCAAAAACAATCTTTATTTGAAAAAATTTTAAATTACATTGATATCAATGATAAATTACCTTCGGTAACTATAGAATCTGTTGATAAATTCTACACTTTATTTTCTAAAGGAAATTTATATTATATTTCAGGAAAGTTAGAAGAGTCAAAAAAGTATTTAGAAGAAGCTCAACAACAACTCAAAAAAATACCTGACGGAGTTGTCAAATGCTTTATGTTAATGAATAGCATAACACAATTAAAGATTATTCAGAATGAAGATGCTGCTTTTGAACTATTAACAGCGTTTGAAAATCAAATAAACACTACAAAACTAAAGCCAACAATCCAAAGTCTTCTTCATCTTGTTATATTTTCTTTCTATGCTCAAGAAAAAAATCTAAATAAAATGGAATTTTATGCACAAAAATTACCAAAAAAAGCTTTTAACTTTGAAGATATTATAAATGACCTAGAACAAGAAATGAAATTATCAAAAATTAATAAAAACCCAGAGACTGCCGCTAGAGAAATAAAAGAACTAATGTCTGAAAGTTTCAATAAAATGGAACTAACTGAAAATATCCCAAGAATGTTTGCATTATATGCAGCAGGAGAAGCATATTTAGAAAATAATGACATTGAAAATGGATTAAGAATATTCATTAAATTAAACCAAATTGAAGATTCTTGTCCTGTAACTTTTATGGGTATGGATATTAAAGATTTGAAACAAAAAATATATGATCTCGTAAAATCAACATATAAAAATATGCGTCGAGATAACAACTCATCAGCATGTGAACAAATAGAAACAAGTAAATTACTTACAGAAGAAGAGATTCATGAAATTAACCAAAAAATATTAATAGATGAAAAAAAACTAGAAAAAACCAGACTTGACCTAGAAAAAACCAGACTTGACCTAGAAAGTAGCACACAAGCACTGAAAAAAGTCAGACTTGAGCGAGCACGAGAAAAGAAATGCATCTTGATATCACTAGCAGGTTTGGTGTTGTCTTTTTTAGCTTATACTGCTTTAGATCTAAATAAACAAAACTAAGCAAAAAAAAAATATTAAGAATATTTTTTAATAAAAGACTCAATACCCTGAGCGATACCAAGCGATATTTTCTCTAGATAGGCTGTTTTTCTAATGTTATCTCTTTCTTGGGGATTTGTGATAAAGCCTGCTTCTACTAAAATAGCTGGCATTTTAGTCTCTCTTATCACACAAAATTTACCTCTTCTAACACCTCTAGATCTTGCATTAGTTTTATTTATAACATCTTGTAGAACACAGCTTGCTAAATTTTGAGAATTTTTTGATTTGATTTTGTTCTCTAAAGAGTTGTGATAATATATTTCAATACCATGAGCTACTTTATTAGGACATGAATTAAAATGAATACTCACAAAAAGTTCTGCTTTTGCAGTGTTTGCTAAATCCGCCCTTTTTTTAAGAGGAATAAAATAATCTTTAGCTCTAGTTAGGACTACTTTATAGCCGAGTTGCTCTAGATATTTTTTTGTAAATAAAGTAGCGGAGAGAGTAAGTTTTTTTTCTTCTAAATAAGGATATCTAATTTTTGCACCTTCATCTCTACCACCGTGTCCTGCATCTAAAACAATAACAGGTCTTCTAATCGTTTTATTTTTATAAGCAGCGGCAACTATTTTCTGAGGAGCTGAATATAAAAAAATTGAGAAGAGAAAAGACATAAGAAAAAATAATCTATACATCATTTATAAACCTATAGGGAGTTACATATTTGTTTAGAAATTATACTATCATCAAACTCTAAGGTTACGTTTTCAAAAATTTGATACGATTCATGACCTTTTCCAGTAATTATAATGATATCTTGAGAATTGGCAAGTTTTATTGCTATTTCAATTGCTTTTTTTCTATCTTTTTCGATTATGAGATTTGTTTTGTTTGAGGAGAAACCCTCTACAATATCATCGATAATTTTTTGAGGATTCTCTGATCTTGGATTATCAGATGTAACAATTGAAATATCTGAAAACTTTTCAGATGCTTTGGCCATTAATGGTCTTTTAGATTTGTCTCTATCACCTCCGCAACCGAAAACATTAATGATTTTGGGTTTTTTAATATTTTCCAAATTTTCTTTATTCAGAGCTGTTTTCAAAGTTTTTAAAACATTTTCTAAAGCATCTGGAGTATGAGCAAAATCTATAAAAATATTTAAATTTTTACTGTTTTTAACTTTTTCTAATCTGCCTTTAACGGATTTAAAAAAAATTATATCTTCTTTTAATTTTTGCGGGTCGATTTTTAATCTGATTCCCACTGATATAGCAGTTAAAACATTATAGATATTATATTCACCGATTAGAGGAGTAAAAAATTTTATTTTTTCATTTTTATAATTTAGGCTAAATACAGTCCCCTTTAAACTATATTTGATGTTAGTTGCAAAAAGATCTGCTTTTTGTTTAATAGAATAAGTAAATATTTTTGATTTTGTGTCTTTTATGAGATGCTTGAAATTTTTATCATCGATATTAACAATAGAGAGAGCTTCTTCACTTAAAGCATCAAATAGCTTTTTTTTAGCATTTTTATAATTTTCAAAATTTTTATGATAATCCAAATGATCTAAGCTTAGATTTGTGAAAATTGCGATATCAAAATCAATATTTTTTTGTCTATTTTGTTCTAGAGCATGAGATGATACTTCCATGCATAGATACTTTAGATCATTATCTACAGCTTCTTTTAAATATTTTTGGATATTTATGCTATCTGGTGTAGTTAGTTTTGCTTCAATTTTAGTATCGCCTAAAATATATTCAATGGAGCCAAGAAGTGCTGTTTTTTTTTCATTCTGATCTAAGATATGTTTTATTAAATAACTTGTTGTAGTTTTACCGTTTGTTCCTGTAATACCAATATTAAAAAGCTTTTTTGAAGGATTTTCATAAAAATTTGTTGCTATATCAGCTTCAATTGAAGATGTATCATCTACTATCACTTGAGTAATATTTTTTAAAAAGGGATCATAAATATCTACAATAGCAGCTTTGGATCCAGCTGAAATAGCTTCATCTAAAAATTTTAATCCATCAAAGTTTTTTCCTTTTCTAGCTATAAAAAGTCCATTATAAGATGCTAATCTTGAATCTTGTGTGATGCTAGATATTTCAATATCTTTTGGCCCTTTAATTTCAATATAGGAGATGTTTTTTAAAAGCTTTTTTAGTTTCACTTATTTGTTCCAATGATTATATAGTTCAGCTAAATATTTCACTTCGAGTGACCAATCCGCATTAGTTGGATCTGATCTTGGATCAGGATAAGGATAACCAAAAGGATCATCCGGAGCAACACCTAAATAATTTAAGGATCTAGTTGCGATCTCTTTAAATATGGGACCGGCACAGATCCCTCCGATTTGAGCAGGCCCTAAACCCGGAACGTATTTTTTCTCCGGTTCATCTACAACTACCATTAAAACAAATTTTGGGTTTTCAACAGGAACAAACCCTATAAAAGATGAGATATTTTTTTCTTTTGAATATTTTCCATTTACAATTTTTTCAGCGGTTCCAGATTTCCCGGCATCGGTATAACCATAAACGTCAGCGAGTCTAGATGTTCCCCCCGGTTTTGTAATAAATTTCATAGATTTTTTGATAAGTCTACAAGAGGATCTAGATAAAATTTGTCTTCTATTTTTAAAATCAAAATTTTTTGTATTGTCTACTAATACTTTTTCAACTCCATTATCACTTATTATAATTTTTTTTAAAATTGTGGGAGTTACATCTTTCCCTTCATTTGCGATAATTGAAAAAGCTCTGATCATTTGAAAAGAATTTGCTAAAATATTATATCCCATAGCAAGAGAATATGGTGTTGATTTTGACCACTCTGGCGCTTTATTTTGATAATATTTATTAAAATTTGGAACAAAACCATTAGCTTCAAAAGGAAATTCTACTCCTGTTTTTTTTGAAAATCCAAAAAGATCTATTAAAGCGTCTCTATACCATTTTTCCCCCATAGTATTAATTAATCTATCTACCAATGTTGCAATATAGATATTTGAAGATTTTTGAATAGCCAAATATAGATTTAAATATTTATGAACCCTAGCATCTTGAATTGGTTTTGATCTACCCGGAAAATATCCATTTGATGTTGATATTTTCTCATCTGGTAAAAAAATTGGAACTCTTCCTTCTAGAGCTAACTCTTCATTTGCTTTTAAGCAAATAGCGAGAGTTATCGGCTTCATAATGCTACCTGGTTCAAATAGATCAACTACAGCTTTGAGCTTTGTTGTTTCTATAAGATCTTCTGAATTAAAATAGGTTCTATATTTTCTAACATCAAAAAATGGCGCTTGAGCCGCTGCTAAAATCTCACCAGTGTATGGATCCATCATGATAACCCAACCACCTTTAGCATTAACAGTTTTAATTCCCTTTTCAAGCTCTTCTTCAGCAATTGCTTGAAGATAATGGTTAATAGTAAGATAGATATCTGATCCATTTTGAGGTTTTTCAATGACATCTCCAACATCTAAAGGATGTCTAAGTGATCTTGTTATAGTTCTTCTACCTAACTTTCCTTTTAAATAATCATTAAAATATAGCTCTAGCCCACCGGTTGGTTGAGATTGAAAAGTTATTGGATCTTTTTGATCTCGTACAGTATGGAGAAGCTGACCTAGAAGATGACCAAATGGGTAACATCTTTTATAATCTGAGACAAAAAAAATTGCATTTCTAACAATTTTATTTTCTCTAGAAAAACCTTGCCACCACCTTAAAATATCCTCTTTTTTTTCTCTATCTATCCAAGATATTATTTTTCTAGATCTACTTTTTTTAAAAAAATCACAAAATATTTTCTCTTTTTCATTTACACTAAATTCAAAAAACTCAAAGAGCTTTTTTGCAATAACTAATTTATATTTTTCATCAATAGAGTATGGATCGATAAATAAATGAAATTTTGATACTTCTACTACAAAAGGAACTTTTTCTTTAGGATTATCTTTTTTTACATCTGTATTCGAATAAAATCCACCTCTTTGAAAATATTCAGTGACATCGATTTGATGTTGAGCGCTTGCAATTTTTTGCCATTTATCGCCCTCTGTTATCTGAAGATGGAAAAATCTAACGACTATAGAACAAAATAAAACAAATAAAAAACAAGCAACGATTACCAAACGTTTTTTATCACTACCATCAATTTTATTACGAAATCTCATCTATTTATTGAGTATAAAAATTATTGAGTATACAAATCTTTAACTTTTTCATCGAAAAGCACCAAACCTTCCGGAACAGTTAAAACATCTTCAACAAATGGATGTTTTAAGTGACCAAATTCTGGTTTTCTAACTAGCTGCATAAGATAAGCTGGATTTTCAAACGTTTCTACTTCATATTGAAATTTTCTAATCTCTTCATCTAAATTTTGAACTTGTTTAACAATTTTAGGTACTTCAATTTTTAAAGAGGTTAGCTCATTTTGTTTTTCAATATATGAATATAGAGATATTCCAAAAGTGAACAGACATATTAATATTTTAATAATTATATTTTTATTCATTTTTTTTTCTTTTTTTTGCAAATCTCATTTTTGCTGATCTTGCGCGTTTATTTTTTTCTCCAAAAGATGCTCTAATCGGTTTTTTTGTTATTACCTCTAAAGTCTCATCATCTTTAAATGTATGTTTTACAATTCTATCTTCTAAACTATGAAAAGAGATCACTCCTATGATTCCATCTTCTCTGAGGCGTAGAATTGCTTTGTTTAATCCCTCTTTCAAAGAGTTTAATTCATCGTTTACACAAATCCTCAAGGCTTGAAAAATTTTAGTAACCGGATGAATTTTTCTTCTTTTACCGAGAACTGGCTCTAAAACTTTTATTAACTCAAAGGTTGTATTAATTTTGTTTCTTCTTCTTTTTTCAACAATTTCTTTAGCTGCTTTTTTAGAATTTCTCTCTTCTCCATACTCTCTAAAAATTTCTTCTAGTTTTTTCTCTGGCCAAGTATTTATTATATCTTTAGCTGTAATTTCAGTATTTTGATCCATTCTCATATCTAACTCTGCATCATATCTAAAACTAAAGCCTCTCTCTGGCTCGTCTACTTGCATAGAAGAGAGTCCTATATCAAAAAACATTCCATCACAAAATTCAATGTTCATTTCATCTAAAACTTTATCTAAATTCTTAAAGTTTTCATGAAAAAGGTTAGCTTTACCCATCCATGGTTTTAAATTTTCATTAGCTAGATCTAAAGCTACTTGATCCTTATCTAACCCTATAAAAGTCTTAATCTCGGGATGTGCTTCTAATATAGCTCTTGCATGGCCAGCAGCGCCCAAGGTCCCATCTAAAAAAAAATCAATTTCTTTTCCATCAAAAATTTTTATGTATTCTTTTAAAAGAACTGGGAAATGTTTAATTTTCTGTTCTAGCATAGCTCTCTTGGGGTTCATCTAAAAGTGCAAAAGCATCTTCTGTCATTTTAGCTAAATCTATTTCTGTATCTTTTCCAAGTAGAAGATTTGATAGATTTTTATCATATTCTTCTTTCGACCAAAGCTCTATTTTATTTAATACTCCTGCAATTACTATCTCTTTTTTAATATTCATAACCTGTTTTAAGTGATTCGGCAGAGTTACTCTTCCAATTTTATCGCAAGTAGATTCATGCAGAGTTGAAAAAAACAGCGTGAAAAACTTTTGATACTGGGCTATGTGTTGTTTTTTATGAAACTTTTCAACAATCTTTTGTATTTCAGATCTTCTGTATATAGCTAAGCAACCACCGAGTCCTAGGCCAATAAAAAACTCTAACCGTCCTTCTTCAACGAGTCCATATCTCATATGTTGAGGAAGAACAAATCTGTTCTTCACATCTAATTTACTTGTATTGCTTCCGCTAAAAAAGAATTGATCCATTTATTTTCCCACCATCTTCCACAAATACTAACAATTTCAATTTAAACTTGTAAACAATTTCAAAAAAAAATTCCAAAAACATATTTTTTTTGTT
>JAAKFW010000080.1 GCA_011064905.1 Candidatus Anoxychlamydiales bacterium
TATCACTCTTTGCATCGTTCCATTTTTACACAAACTAATAAAAGAGAAAAAACATCCATCTGAAACATCATCTATTCCAGTATAGAAAGAGTTTATTTCTTTGATCTTCAAAATTAAATCATAAAAAAAATAATCTTTGGGCTAGCTCTGCTTGTAGTATTGTTAATGCTTTTTTTCTTACAGCAAATTTGAAATATCTAAAATTTTCATAACAATTAAATAAAAACTTTTGTCTTTTTAAAATAAGCTATTTTAGATCTCTATAAATATCCTTTCGATGAGCTACCGAAATTATTAAAACTACTAATGTATTATCCTTGATGGAATAAACAATTCTATAATTTCCACATCTAATGCGATATAAATTTTTACCAACTATTTTTTTTTATATCATATGGTCTAGGATCAATAGAAAGATTATTAAATCTTTCTATTATTTTTTTTGCATGTATTTTAGGGGTTTTTTTTTAATTGTTTTTCAAGTTTCTCTGCAAATAAAATTTTATATTTCATCCCAACCAATTCTTTTTTTCATTTCTTTGAAAGTAATTGTTTTTTCTTTTCCAGCTTTTATTTCTTTTAAAAGTTTATGCGCTTTTTTTGCTAAATATTCATCTTCTAAATCATCTGCATGTTTTAGAGCAGACTCAATAAAATATTGCCTCATAGATATGCCTAACTCAACTGAAACCATCTTAAAAAACAAATGCATGTCTTCAGGCAGATCTATTGTTAAACGTGATAATTTTTTCATAACATCCTATTTTTGTATTATTTCTTTTATTATAACATATACAGAAACACAGAAATCCTTACAACGCCAAGCATCTTATTAACAACAGCTTATTAATTTACCCGTTTTTTTTTGCTGTTATATCTACATTTGGAGCACTTGGTTCCCCTATTAAATGTTTTATATGTTGAATAGCCCATTATAAATAAAGTAATCCCAATTATTAAAATAACTAAAAATTTATCAATCATTAAAAAAACCTCATATAAAAATCGAGCCTATCTGATATGCAAATAAAGAAACAATGTATGCTAAAAGAGTCAAATACCCCAACTGAAAAAATGCCCATTTGTGAGATCCTGTCTCTTTTCTTGTAATTGCGATAGTTGCAATACAAGGAGTAGATATTAATACAAAAAGCATAATTGAATAAGCTTGAAGAGCTGAATAATCCTTTTTCAAAGAGTTTTGCAAACTTTTAGTGTCTCCTGCATCTTTCACGGCATAAATAACACCTATTTGCGATATAAACACCTCTTTAGCAGCAAAAGAGCCAATTAGAGCAGTGTTTACCTTCCAATCAAAACCAAGAGGCTTAAAGACAGGCGTCATGGCTTTCCCGATTTTCCCCATGTAGGACTCTGATATATCTTTTGATTTTATTGGAAATGTTGAAAGAGCCCAAAATATTATTGAAAAGCCAAGAATCACAGTCCCCGCTTTTTTCAAATACTCTTTTGTTTTATCCCACATATGAATAAGAGTTGTAAAAATAGAAGGAACTTTATAAGAAGGTAGTTCCATAACAAAGGAAAAAGGTTTTCCTTTAAAAAGTGTGATTTTGAATATTTTAATAACACCAATTGCCAATACAAGGCCTACTAAGTACAAAGAAAATAAAACAAGTGGCTGATAAGCCTTTGGAAAAAATGCTGGAATTAAAAGAGCGAAGATAGTGAGCTTTGCGCTGCAAGCAACTAGAGGGATTGCTAAAATAGTAATTATTCTATCTTTTTTACTCTCCATAAATCTCGTTGCCATAATAGCGGGAACAGAACAGCCAAACCCAATTAACATAGGAATAAAGCTTTTTCCGTGAAGACCGATTTTGTGCATGAGTCTGTCTAGTATAAATGCAGCTCTTGCCATATAACCTGAATCTTCTAAAATAGAAATACAAAAAAATAACATGACTATATTTGGCATAAAGACAATTACAGAACCGATTCCTGCTACTACTCCATCAATAATTAAAGATCTAAAAAGAGGTAAAATAGCTTGAGGCCATAGATTTGAAATTGAGGATGTAATAAATTTAAAAATACTTTCAATCCAAGCTGTAGGATATGCTCCAAGAGAGAAAGTAAATTGAAACGTCAAATACATAAATAGTAAAAATATTGGGAACCCAAAAATTCTGTGTGTTAAAATCTCATCTATTTTATCAGATCTATTTTTCTTAAATTTTTCTTTTCTTTGATATGTTTTTGTTAAAATCGATCTTATAAAGTCATGTCTTTGATTAGCAAAAACAATCTCTAAATCCTCTTTGTATCTTTTTTCTAAAACATCTTTCATTTGAGATACTTTTTTTATAACTAAAGGTGAATCTATTTTTTTTAGAACATGCTTATCTTGCTGCAAGAGTTTTATTGCAAAGAGTCTTTTTGAACTTATATCAATCTTATCAATAAAAAGTTTTTCAACGTTTTTAATCTCTTTTTCTAAAAAAGAATCAAACTTAACCTTTGCACCAAAAGACTTTTTACTAAGAGATACTGAAATAGCTTTATCTATTAAAGTGTCTATCCCTTTTTTCTTATTAGCAATAAGCGTTGAGACTTCAATTTCTAAAATATTTTCTAAAAATTTAGTATCAATTTTCAAATCTCTTTTTTTCGCAATATCGACCATATTTAACCCTAATAATACAGGCCGTCCAAGCTCTAATAGCTGAGTTGTTAAAAATAGAGATTTTTCTAAATTAGAGGCGTCTACAATATTTATTATTACATCAGGTTTTTCATCTAAAATAAAATTTTTAGCAATTTTTTCATCTTCAGAATGAGAGCTAAGAGAATAAATCCCCGGAAGATCTATAATTTCAAGCGTTATATCATCTATTTTTTTTAATCCCGATTTTTTCTCTACAGTAACGCCTGGATAATTAGCTATTTTCTGTCTAAATCCAGTTAGATGATTGAAGATAGTAGTTTTGCCTGTATTTGGATTTCCAATTAAAGCAATTTTGATATTTTTGCTCATACAACTTCTATGTTATTAGCTAAGTCTCTTCCTAAGATTATTCTATTCTCTCCAGCAGCTAAAATAACAGCTCCTACAAAATCATTTTTTAACATAACGATTTCTGTATTAATACTAAGACCTAATGATGTAAGTTTTATTTTTATATCTTTTTCTTCTAAAATTTTTATTATTTTAGCTTTTGTTCCCTTCCTTAATTTACTTAATGTCATAATGAACCAAACTTAAAAATAAACTAAATTATAAGCAAATATGGCATTTTATTATAGATTTTAAAAAAAAATAATTTTTTTTATCAAAAAAATTGTTAGCATACAATTTTAGATATGGAGGTAAAAAAAATGTTTCGTCAAGGAATCGTTAAATGGTACGACCCAGCTAAGCACTTCGGTTTTATAACTGAAGATGGAGAGGGAAATGAAGATCTCTTTTTTCATAAATCAAATATTTTAACTGAAGATCTAGCCCTAGAAAAAAACCAAAGAGTTGAGTTTGATGTGAAAAAAAGCGAAAAAGGCTTAGAAGCTATCGATATAAAACCACTAACCGAATAAAAAGTATGGCTGAGCTTTTCTCTTTTTTAAAAATGCCTACGCATCTCCACTTTTTAGTTTTTGTAGGTCTTTTGTTTTTGATCTCTCAAGTATCTGGTAGAATAGCTAGCTTTTTTAGATCTCCATATATAGTTGGATATCTTTTAGCTGGTATTATTTTTGGACCGTCCTTGCTTGGTTTATTTGATCATAAGCTTATAACTAAAGATTTATCTATAATCACAGACATCACACTCTCAATAATCGCTTTTTCAATTGGAGGCTCTCTAAGATTTAGTATCTTAAAGAAATTTAAATCATCTATTTTATGGATAACTATATTGCAAGCAGTTGGCGCTTTTTTAGTTGTGTTTTTATTTACACTATTTTTAATGCCTAAAATTGTAACAACTGTTGAATCTCAAAATGGCTTTCAACGGACTTACCTTCCTATCGCTTTAATTTTAGGTGCAATCTCACTCGCTACAGCGCCAGCTCCTATACTTAGTATTATCCATGAATATAAAGCTAAAAAGGGATCTTTCACTAATGTCTTACTCGGTATTATTACTATAGATGATGCAATAGCTTTAATTTTTTACTCTTTTGCGATGGTGGTCTCTAGAAGTTTAATTGCCGGAGATAAGATAGATTTAACAATCGCTATTTTTGAACCTTTAACTTCAATTTTCTTTGCTGTTGCTCTAGGCCTGCTCATAGGATTTTTTTTGAAATTAATATTAAAGTTCTTTAAACCCAAAGACATACTCTTGGGAATTATAACAGGCTCTGTACTTTTAACTGGAGGACTTGCCATTACACTTGGGATATCTCCTCTTTTAGCAAACATGATGCTCGGGCTTTTCGTCGCTAATTTCATTGAACATGAAAAAGCTGATGAATCATTCGATGTTGTTGAGTCTATAGAAGAGCCGATTTTTGGGATTTTCTTTTTAATTGCTGGCGCTCAATTAGATATAAGCTTTTTATCAAAAGGGATTCTTTTAACAGGTATCTTACTTATATCTAGATTTATAGGAAAATATTTCGGAGCGTATTTAGGTGCTGAAATTAGTAAATCATCTCCTGTTATGAAAAAGTATTTAGGCTTATCTCTTCTTCCAACTGCCGGAATAACAATTGGTCTAGTTTTAGAAGCCGATTTCATATTTTCAAAAACCATCCCATTTTTAAGTGACTTAATGGTTAACGCTATTATAGGTGCAACACTCATTAATGAGCTGATCTCGCCCTACTTGGTTAGGTTTTCTTTAAAAAAGGCAAAAGAGATCTAAACCCAAGTTATTATAGTTTAGATTTTTAAATTTTTTTTACTTTTTTTATAGACGAACACCCTCAAAACCAGCTAAAATAGAAATAGGGACAAACAAAGAGGAAGAGATAATGGCAGCTCCATCACCTAAAGAAGATAACTCAAAAGAGACGCTTAATAATCTATTATCTAAGTTAGAGAGTGAAGTTCGTTGGTGTTCGCAACATCCAAATGATGTTTCAGACTTTGAGATGCAGCAACTTAAAGAGTCAGTAGACGGACTAAACAATAGATGCAAAACATTTGGGGGTCAATTCTACAAAGATTTTCAAAATTTCAGAAAGAATTTTGATTATATGGCTGACCATCCAAACGAGATAAAAACCGGTGATTTTCAAAAGTTTGAAGATATGATTCAACAACTTTTGAGAGATTTAAAATAAATATAAAAAAAAGAGGAAATATATTATGGCAGCTCCAGCACCAAAAAGAGAATCTAACAAAAATATTAAAAATCAATTAAGCAATCTTAGAAATAACTTAAATAATTTGAAGAATAAACAAAGTCATTTTTCTGATGTAGAAGCAGAGCAAATTAGACAATCTCTGAACAACTTAAATAAAAACTGTAATCAAATAGGCGGGCAATTTAATAAAAATTGGAATAATTTCAGAAAAAATCTAAACAATAAATTAAATAACCCAAAAAACATGAATAATAACGATTTAAAAAATTTTAACAATCAGATCCAAGAACTTTTAAGTGATTTAAAATAAATATAAAAAAAAAGGAGAAATATTATGGCGGCTCCAGCACCAAAAGGTGAATATAACAAAAATATTAAAAATCAATTAAACAATCTTAGAAATAAATTAAATAATTGGAAAAATAAACAAAATGAATTTTCTGACCTCGAAGCGCAGCAAATCAGAGAAATTATGAATAATGTAAATAAAGACTGTAATCAAATTGGCGGAAAATTTTCGAAAGATTGGAATAATTTAAGAAAAAATTTAGATAACAAATTAAATAATCCCAAAAAAATGGAAAGTAGCGATTTCAAAAACTTTAATAACCAAATCCAACAACTCATGAAAGATTTAAAATAAAAAGAGGTGATTATGGCTACAGAGTCCTCAATTCCAGATTATAAAAGAAATTTAATTAATAATCTTGAAGAGCTTAAAAGTGAGTTTAAGTGGTGCGTTGATAACCCTCAAAATGTAACTTCAAGAAAAGTTGAAGATTTTAAAAGAGGCGTTAAAAACTTAAAATATTTTGCTCAAGATAAAATAACAGACAAATCATTTATAAGAGATCTTGAGAGATTCGATATTTTAATATCAAGACTACCTAAGACTCTTAGCGATTTAGAAAAAGCTCAAATAGATCACATTTTTGAAAGAATAGAAAATTTGATTAATGATTTAGGTTAAAAGAAAAAATTATGCAAGAAAATGCTTTTGATGACGAATTTTTATCAGAAAAACTTTCTCTCGAAGATGCTATATCCAAAATCGAGTTTGAGCTAAATAGCGCTTTAGAAGATTTTGAAAAAGTCAGTATAGATAAATTAAACGAGATCAACGACTTAATAAACGATATGGAAAATACCTCTAAAATTTATCATGGGCAGTTTTTAAAAGATTATATAAAATTCAAAATGAATTTTAACTTTTTTGTCTCAACTTATGAAGAGGTAAAAAGATTTAAAGTAGAAACTGCCCTAGAAGACTTTTTAAATACCTTAGAGATCTTAAAAAAAGATCTTCTAGAATAGTTTTTGCTGTTTTGTTGCTTTTGAGGGTTTTATATTAAAAAGAATAAGCTTAACTACTTGATGCTATCATTTGAGTTATCGGCGTAATATGAGATAAACATATTTGATTACCATGCATTCGCCTTAAAAAAAACAAATTATAAGTGCAACCTAAATGGTTACAAATGTCAATTATTTTCTAACGCATTTATTTCATAGCTTTTGAGTATTTCTCTAAAAGAGCGGGCACCACATCTGATGTTACTTTTG
>JAAKFW010000081.1 GCA_011064905.1 Candidatus Anoxychlamydiales bacterium
GATTCCATATATAACCCAACAAATTGAGCATATTAAAAAATTAATAAGCATTAGAAGAGATAGATCAGCTACAGATTTGGTTTTGTATGTTTGAAGAATTTGAGGAATCAAACTAATAGTTGATGTAATAGATGCAATAGAGCCAATAATTAATAAAAACATTTTAAATCCCTTGCGCTAGCATTATCTAGATCAGGTTCGTTGGGTTAGCAATTGTTTGCTTCTCAGCTTTGTAGCACCCCAATAAAATATATAAAAAGTATAGTTGATTCAGAGGTATTTAGAAATCATTTTTTAGTGGAGATAGATAATAATTTTAAAAATATCTAGTAAAAAAAAAGTGTATAAAAATAAAGGAAAATATATAAGAAAGTTATGGCCACGTTTCTAAGTCAGCTGCTTCTTTTTTGTATTTTGGTTACTCAATCATTATTTATTGCAATAATTAGATTTGAGCCTGAGACTACCTATAAATTCGCAATTCCTGTTTTTGTAAGTATCATCGCTTTTTTTTGCGCACCTATTCAAGGAGGTTTATCTGATTATTATTGTAGAAAAAAGGCGCTTATTTTTGCTTTGCTTATTACCTTGATCTCTTCTGTTTTTTTTCTTTTTTGGGTTTCGCAACACAATATATTATATTTAATCATTTACATTGTGATGTTTGGCGTTGCAGGTAATGTAAATCCAATTGTTCTTTCTGCATATAAAGATATATCTAAACAATTTATGAATTTTAGATTTTTTATGGCTATGGTTCTTTTTTATTATTTTGTAGGGGACTTTTCTCATGTAATATCTAGATTTTTTGTTCACTCAGGAGCTATGATTGAGTTATCTTATTTTTTGTTAGTTATTTGTATTCTTTTAGTCTATTTAGTTTACAAAGATGCTAAAGATGTAGATTTAAATGTTCGTGGTTCCAAAGATCGTGTGTCCATTTCAAATGAAGTTAAATATATTTATCATAACTTTTTAAAGCATAAATCTTTTATGTTTGGATTTCTTGGATACCTTTTTTTAGAACTATCTATTTATCAGTTCACTTTTAGAAATGAGGCTTTTAGACATTTTTTAACCCGGATCGTGCCTGCTGAAATGATTGTAGGTGTTTTTATAGGGGTTCTATTTTTAAAGTTTGCAAAATTCTCAGATGAAAAAATATTTCTTTCAGGATTAATAACGGTGTTAATCTGTTTTCTCATTTTATTTTTTTCTAAAACATTTGGATGGGTAAACAGACCTTTATTAATTTCTACAATGATCATTTTAGCAACGAGCTACTCAATTGCATATTCTTCTGTGTATTGTCTTTTCACAAGAAAACGTCACCATCACGATCATGGAAAAGTTTTTGGAATGTTAGCGTCTGCAGATTATATATCATATCTTATTGCTATTGGGATAGTTGCTTTAACATTTAGAATGCCTGTTCAAAAGGTTTGGTTGATTTCCTTATTTATGTTTGTTATAGGAGCAATCTTTTTTCTGTTTTTTCTACACCATGATAAAAAAATATCGAAGCAATCATAGACTTTTAAGATCTGCAATATTTTTTTTTAATTATCTTTTTCTTTTGATAGTTTATTTACTTTTCTAAGTTGAAAGCTCCAAACCCAATAATAAATACTCATAGCAATTCCAAATAACCAAAGAGCTTCTACAGTCCAAGCAGATTTTCCTGTAACTGATGCTAAAGTTATAAGATATGTATTTAACTTATGAGAAAAGATAAGGTAGATGATTTGACAAAAGGTAATAATTAGACTAATTGCTCTTATTACTAAAATCCAAGAAAGCCAAGCAGTCCCTCTTTTTTTATAACCAAAATAGTAAGTAACTCCTCCGAAACCAGCTCCAATTGTAAGCATAATAATAGCGAAAAGACTAGGAGTGAAAAAAAGCAGATATATCCAAGATGTTAAGCAAATGATATTAAAGCTAATTAGCCAATTTTGTCTTATATATTCCATATGAAAACCGCTATAAGGAAAAAACATTATATGTTTAAAAATTATTATAAATCAAAGATTTTCTAGAATTTTATTTTTTTTTTGGATAGTTGCTTTTTACAAAAAAATTATTTATTATCTTTTTGATATGTATCAAAAAAAATGAGGTGAATTATCAAAAATCGAGTAAGCTTAAAATGGGTTATCTGGTCTCTTTGTGCTGTATTTTATTTCTATGAGTTTGTTCTAAGAGTATCTCCGAGTGTTATGGTTGATGATTTAATGAATAGTTTTGGCATCACAGCATCAGCTGTTGGGCTTTTAACCTCTTTTTATATCTACTCATATGCGCCAATGCAAGTTCCTGTCGGAATCTTAATGGATCACTTTGGAGTAAAAAAAGTATTAAGCTTAGCTTCAATTGTATGCGGCTTAGGTGCGATTGTTTTTGCTTTATCAAAATACTTAGCTTTTGCAAGTCTTGGAAGGTTATTAATTGGCGCGGGCTCTTCTTTTGCTTTTATTGCGATGATATATGTTAGCTCTAATTGGTTTGATCAGACAAAAAGAGCTCTCTTAATTGGGGTGGGCAACTCTCTTGCTATGCTAGGAGCTTCTGCTGGTAATGGTCCTTTAGCCGTATTTATTAAAAATTTCGGATGGAGAAATAGCATTTCTGCATTTGGTGTTTTTGGTATAATTTTAGGTGTTATTATCTTTTTCGTTTTTAAACTAGATAAACAAGATGAGAAAATTGAGAAAAAAACAGCTCGAGTAAAGAGCCATATTTTTGAAAATATAATGCTTATAATGTCGAAAAAATCTACCTGGATTAATGCAATAGCAGCTCTTTTATTTTATATGACAACTACTATCTTTGCAGGTCTTTGGGGAGCTTCTTTTGTGCAAAAAGCATACTTAGTTAGTAAAGAAGTTGCTGGCTACGCTATGAGTATGGTTTTCGCAGGATGGTTAGTCGGCGGGCCTTTAATGGGGTTTTTCTCAGATCTTTTGGGAAAAAGAAAAGTAACTATAAGAATAGGTGTTGTAGGCGCTTTGCTATGTCTTGTTCCAGTAATTTATTTTCCATTTATTCATATTTATTTAGTCTATGCTCTGCTTTTTTTAGTAGGACTTTTTTCATCTGCAGAGCTTCTTAGTTTTTCTCTAGCAATAGAGCTAAATACTTTTAAAGCAAAGGCTACAGCTGCAGCTTTTACAAATTTTATAATCTCACTAGGCGATGCTATTTTTCAACCACTTGTTGGTTTTTTATTAGATAGTAATTGGAATGGAAGTATGCTAGAAGGGATAAGAGTTTATAGAGTTGAAGATTACCAAATAGCTCTATCATGTCTTCCAATAACTCTTGTTTTAGCTTTTATCCTGATCTTTTTTGTAAAAGAGAAAGCCTTTAAAAAAGTTAGTGTTAAATAACTTTATTTAGGTTTAACTTTTTTTGCGACCAGATGTTTTACGCTCGTTTTCTGTTAAATAGCGTTTTCTAAGACGAATGTTTTTAGGAGTTATTTCTACAAGCTCATCATCTTCAATATAACTAATCGCTTCTTCTAAAGTAAATTTCTTAGGTGGAATAAGTATAATATTTTCATCTTTAATGGTAGTTCTAAAGTTTGTTAGTTGTTTGGTTTTTGAGACATTAATAATTAAATCATTTTCTCTAGAATTTTCTCCAACAATCATTCCTTCATAAACATCATCTAATGGTTGAACAAATAGAGTGCCTCTTTTCTGTAAGTTTAGACAAGCATATCCATTAGTTGTGCCTTTGCATATAGATATTAGAACGCCTCTTTTTCTTCCAGGTATATGTCCTTTAAGTGGAGCGAAATGATCGTAAATTGAGGTCATGATAACAAGGCCTCTCGATAGAGTTAGAAGTTCGCCTAAACAGCCCATTAATCCTCTTGTCGGAACTAAAAAGTTCAGGCGTGAGATGCCCATCTCATTTGTATCTAAAGATTGCATTTCTCCTTTTCTATTAGACATTTCTTCTATAACAGCTCCTGAAAACTCTTTTGGTACTTCTATATGAACGCTCTCGATTGGTTCGCATTTTTTTCCATCAATCTCTTTTATAATTACCTTGGGTTTTGAGACAGTAATTTCGAAATTTTCTCTTCGCATAGCTTCTATTAAAACAGCTAAATGCAACTCTCCTCTACCGGATACTGTAATTCTATCTGTAACATTATCCGGGATATCAATTTTTAAAGTGACATTTGCTTTTTTCTCTCTAAGCAGTCGCTCTTTGATCTTGTGCATAGTAAGATTTTTTCCATCTCTACCAGAAAAAGGAGAGGAATTTACCATAATGTCGATAGATAGAGTCGGCTCTTCTATTGAAATAGGAGATAATTTTTTTGTGTTATCTAAATCACATAGGGTATCTCCAATACTAACTTTTTCAAGTCCTGATATTGTAACAATATCACCAACGCCAGCTTCTAAAAGCTCAACTTTTTTAAGGCCATGGTAGCCATTTATTTTTTGTATTTTAAAGTTTTGTTCTATGCCATCTTTATCGATTCTTTTAATATTCATTCCTTTTTTTACAATTCCTTCTAAAATTCTGCCGCAGGCTTGCCTGCCTAAGTAATTATCATAATCTATAGTTGCAGCTTGCATTAAAAATGGAGCGTCAAGATCTCCTTTTGGAGCAGGAACTTTTTCTATGATCAAATCAAATAGAGGCTTCATATTCTCTTTTGGATCATTTTCATTTTTAATGGCATATCCATTAACTCCAGATGCATAGATATAAGCAAAATCTAACTGTTCATCTGTTGCAGAGAGCTCAACAAAAAGATCAAATGTTTGATTTAAGCATCTTTCTGTATCAGCTCCATCTTTATCTATCTTATTTAAAACAACGATTGGACAGAGGCCTAACTCAAGAGATTTCTTTAATACAAATCTAGTCTGAGGCATAGGCCCCTCTTTTGCATCAACAAGCAGAAGGACAGAGTTGACCATCCCCAAAATCCTTTCAACTTCTCCAGAAAAATCAGCATGGCCTGGGGTATCTATAATATTTATTTTATAATCATCATAAAAAATAGAGGTGTGTTTTGAAAAAATTGTGATACCTCTTTCTTGTTCTTGATCGTAGCTATCCATAACCCTTTCTGGAATCTTTTCATGAGCGTGGAAAACATTGGATTGTTTCAGTAGGCTATCTAGCATAGTGGTTTTGCCATGATCAATATGGGCAATAATCGCGATATTTCGAATTTTTTTAGGTTTAAACATTTTTTTTTAGTCCTTTAACTTAGGATGAATCTATTTTGAAGTTATAGAAAAATAAATTGATTTAAAGATTTATTTTTCTTTTTACAAATTTTTTCTCTAATTATAGCATTGCTTCAATTAAATTTAAATACCTGATTCTTATCAAATATATAGTTTTTATGCTATTATTTAGCTATTAAAAAGAAAAATGCGATATGTACGATCTAATAGTTATAGGAGGAGGCCCGGCTGGTATTTTTGCAGCTATCTCAGCTAAAGAGAAAAATCCTGATATTAAAATTTTAGTATTAGAAAAATCTCAAAAACTATTACATAAGGTTCTAATATCTGGTGGGGGAAGGTGCAATGTTACAAATGGCCTCTTAAATCCAATGGATCTTGATCCAATGGAGCTTGATCCAAAAGATCTTGCAAGAAATTATCCAAGAGGTCAAAAAGAGCTCCTTGGTCCTTTTCATCAATTTGGTCCAAAAGAGACTATAGAATGGTTTGAAAAAAACAACGTAAAACTAAAAAAAGAAGAAGACGGTAGGATCTTTCCTCAAAGTAATAGCTCAGCAACTATAGTAGATAGTCTTTTATTAAGAGCAAAACTTTTGAATATAGAAATTCTAAAAAATCAAGATATTGAAAAAGTATATAAAGAAAATGAGAATTTTAAAGTAATCTCCAATGATAAAATTTTTATATCTAAAAAACTTGCAATAACAACCGGAAGCTGTGCTAAAGGATTTGATCTAGCAAAAGATTTGGGCCATACAATTAAGAACCCTATCCCATCTTTATTTGGGTTTAATATTTCAAAATTTACTCTAAAAGATTTAAGTGGAATAGCTCTTTTGGTAGAACTTAAAATAAAGGGGAGCACTTTCTCTCAAAAAGGAGATCTATTAATAACTCACTTTGGTTTTAGCGGACCTGCTATTTTAACTTTATCTTCTATAGCTGCTAGATATCTCTTTGATAAAAATTATAAGGCAGAGTTAATAGTTAATTGGCTTTTTGATTTATCAGAAGATGAAATTTTCAAAAAACTAAAAAATCTTAAAAATAAAAATTTTCTAAAAACACTATATTCAGAAAATCTATTTCATCTTCCAAAAAACCTTTGGATAAAATTTTTAAATTCTTTTGATGAAACATTTAAAAAAGAACTAAAAGATATTCCTAAGAAAGATCTTTTAATTCTAGCAAGTAAGTTAAGCTCAGATAGGTATGCTATTAATGGAAAAACCACAAACAAAAAAGAGTTTGTTACTTGTGGTGGAATAACACTTAAAGAAGTTAACTTTAAAACGATGGAAAGTAAAATTTGTGAAAATCTATTTTTTGCAGGTGAGATTTTAGATATAGATGGTGTAACTGGCGGATTTAACTTTCAAAATGCTTGGACTACAGCTTATCTACTTGGGCAATCTATTTGACATTTAGCTTTTCTTTAAAATCTAAAATAAATAATTATTTTGTTATAAATATCACTTTTTGCTAAAAAAACGATATGGGTAAATTTAAAAAAACATTCTATTTTTTTACTATTTTAGCAATGTCTAGCTGCTCAATTTTAAGAGGGCCCATTCCTGCAACTGAGACGAGCCAAGTTAATGG
>JAAKFW010000082.1 GCA_011064905.1 Candidatus Anoxychlamydiales bacterium
TATTTTTTTACTCTCAAAACTTTTTCCATTTATCTTTTTTGTAATTCCAAGAGCTTTGCTCAAAGATCCAGGTCCTGCAGTAAGTGATCTTTCAACTTTTAATTTATTTCTTCTCTTTAACATCTCATCAATTCCAACTATAGGCTCGATCGCTCTTATCAACACAGCTTCTGGGACTTCTTTAATATTTGTAACTACATTTAGTAAAGAGTGCATTCCATAACATAAATACACATATGCAACTCCGCCAGGTTCAAACATAGTTTCATTTCGATTTGTTTTCTTTCCCATATATGCATGGCAAGCCTTGTCCTCGATGCCTTTATAACTCTCGGTTTCTGTTATCATTCCACCGGTTAAAACTCCGGCAATTTTTGTGAAGAGGTATTTACCAAGGAGCTTTTGGCCGACATCTATAACGTCTTTATTTAAATAAAAATCTAAGGGGAGAATTTTCATGTTGATATAGCTTTTGTTAATGATTTTACTCAGAAGGGGATTTAATTTCTTTGTTGGCTTTTTCACTCTCAACGATTTTTACGGCTTCTTCGTAGGTTTCTTCGTGGATAGATTCAAATGATTTTTGGTCGCCTGGTGAATCGTAAATGATTTTGTCAGAAGAAAGAGCAACACCATTGATCTTTGTATTTGCATTCTGCATATTAATAAAAATAGTTATATCTTTTGTTGTGAAGGGATAATGAGATAAGTAGGATCTTATATTTTCATTAGTATTAATATTTTTTAGAAACAAGGTTATTGAATAGACTATCAAATCTCTTGCTTCATCTAAATCAAATTCATTTAATAATAAAAAACTCATATGCATGTTTTCAACTTCATACATCATGGCTCCTCCAATTCCAACTAATCTAAGGTTCTTTTCATTTTGAAGTTCTTTGGCAGTATTTTTCATAATTTCATAAGCTAAGTGAACATATTCTGGTTGATTCTTGTAATCATTTTTAGAATTTGATTTACAGCTTGTTAATATGAATAAAAAAAGCATTAAAAATTTAAATTTAATCATTTTTCACCTATTGATAAACTCTTTTATGTGTTTTTCAATGTTGTATTCATAAATCGGATGTTGGAAATTATGAACCTGTTTGCTCTCATATACCTGGGAATTTAAAATTGATACACTATCTGAATACCTTCTTTTATTCTCAAAATCAAGCTTAGGAACAAAATCTTTATCGGCAACATAATGAATAATACTTTTAGCAAGTCTATGACCCATATATGCAGCTGGAGCAATACCAACAACACTTATTTTCTTTTTATATTCATTTGGTAGATTTTTCAAAGCATTTCTAGTATTTATATTTCCCTCACTATGACAAATATGTAATATTTCATTTTTTTCATCTTGATCCAAATACTTTACCCATTCTGAATTAATTAATTTACTTGCTTTCGATTGCACTCCTGTTGTGAGAGAGATTCCTGCCCTTAAAATATCTGATGCCGGTCCTTCATTCTCATTATAAATACCATGAATATTACTATTATTTACCATTTTAGACAAATATTGAGCAGATTCTCTTGATTCTTGCAATGAATTATAAATTCCATTTGTGAAATAAATTCTTTTGTGTGGAGATATTTCGCTTCTGCTTAAATCAAAAATTTGAGTAGGTTTCCTTCCTAAAGCTTTATTTACAGCTTCATAAAACAAAGGGCCTGGCAAGTGAGCCAAAACTTCTAATCCATATAAATCTATGTTTATAAGAGGATCATTATTAACAAAGGCATAGAGATTCAGCCCATCTGTGAACCCCTGAGGATCTGGGGTTAACCATCTACCTATTTCAGGATCGTAATACCTTCTACCGTAATATACTAGATTTGTTTCATCATCTATTCTTTTAGAAGAAAATCTCCAGGGAGATGATTTAAAGAGATCAAATATTAATGATCTAGATACTTTATATGTTTTTTCTTCACCAAAAGCTGAATATCTGTAATGCTCAATGAGAGTTTTTACGAAAATTAAAGATGTTACATTTCCTGAAATATCATAAATTGGAGTATAGATAAAATCGTCTAATTCAAAAGAGATAGCAGATCCTATTTCAGCTTTTTTTGTATCAGCTAAAATTCTAAGCTCTTTTTGATTGAGCTCTTTATCGAAAGATCCAATTTCATTTTGATCATCATATAAAAAATATTTAAAATCCTTTTGTCTTTGAGGTAAATAATATTGTGCTAAACAACATTTAGATGACTTTATGGCTTTTTTAGAGATTCTTCTATTAAAAGAATCATATGTAAATATTAGGGTATACTCATTTGGTTTTTCTGTTTTTATGAGCCTATCTAAAGCATCATAAAAAAATCTGATTTCTCCATTTTCAGTTTTTTTTAAAATTGGATTTCCATTTTTATCATATTCAAAGACTCTTTGGTTTGTAGAGAGGAGTTCATTTAAGCTATTTATTTCGTATTGATCTTCATTTTTAGTAAGTCTATTGAAATGAGAGTCAAACTCATAGTTGTTCGGAAAAAGGCCTTCTTCTTTAGTAATTTGATTGAGGTCATCATATAAATAAGAGTTTTCATCATCAAGAAACCCTTGCCAATTGATGTTAGAGATTCTTCCTATTTCATCATATTGGGCATTTTGTGAATGATAGGGGGAGTCAACAATTATTACTCGTTGAAGCTTATCTATGTGATAGAAGATGTCTCCAGCGTTTTCTGCCAGCTTTTCATGTAATAGATTTCCAGAAAGATCGTAGCGAGTGAATTCATGTTCATATGGTTCTTTATCTTTTGGTGTTCTTATTACTTTTTTTAAGTTGATAGGGTTGTATTGATATTCAACAAAAGATTTATCTGGAAAGATACATTTTATTTTGTTTCCAAGAAGATCATATTCATTTTTAATTACTAAGCCACTTGCTTGCTTTTCTTTTAATAGGTGGTTTTTAGCATCATATTTTCTCTTAGTTGTTTTATTTGAATAAACATCTTCTACAAAGGTTAGTTGATTTAATTTGTTATATGTAAATTTATAGTGAATTTGTTGATTCGAAAGATTTTCATCTTGCTCAGAGTTTTCAAAATTATTTTTTGATTTTAACTCGATTTGGTTTGAGAGAGCATCATATTTATATTTTAAGATTGTTTTATCTGGTTTTATTGTTTTATGGAGTAATGCATATTTATATATGTAGCAAGTTGTTTTTTCATCATTTGTGTCATACGCTTCAGTAATTAAGATGGGTTTATTCATGGAATCAAATTTCCAGAAGGTTGTAACTTGCTTTAACTCTTCTCCAAGAGAGTTATAAATATAACTTATCTGCCTTATTAAATTGCTGTTAAAATCATAGAATTTTTCATCAAAAGATAGAACTGTTCCAGTTGGGCTTAGATGTTTTATAGTTTTTTCTCTATTTTGGGCATCATAAGTAGAGATGATTTTTTGATGTAGGGAATTTTCTATTATTTTTTGTATTAGCTTATTTTGAGAATCTTCCTCATATATGATACTAGTTTCATTATCATAAGCATCTCTTGTTTTTACTAATCTTTTAAATACATCATAATCTTTGTATTCTGTAGATTTCAGGTTTTTTCTAATATTATCTTCAACTCCTGTTATATAAGAGATTATCTCAATTTTATTATCAGCTAAATCGTATTTATATTTAGCTTTGGATAAAAGCTCTTGGTTGTTATTTAACTGCCTTATCTTTTTTATTCTTCCTCTATTATCTAATTGATAAGCAGTTATTAATTTATCTCCTTCTATTTTTTTTTCTACAAAACCAAGCGCATCATAAAAAAGTTCTTCTACTGATAAAAGCTTATTGTTATTAGATAAAAACTTTTCTTTGATTTTTCTGCCAGCTCCATCGTAAGTATAACTAGTGATATTCCCATCTGAATCTTTTTTTGAAATCAAATCAAAAGCGCTATATTCAAAATACTCATCTTGTAAGAATTCATCATCAGAAGAATATGTTTTTTTGGAGACAACTCTTTGAAGATAGTCATATTCATATTTTGTTTTGGTGCCTAATTGATTTATGTATGTATCTAGAGTTCCATCTAAATTATAAAAATACTCTTCTCTTGTGTTATCTGGATGCTCAATTATAGTTGGTTTATTAAAAAGATTGTGGGAAGTTTTAGTAATATTGCCTTCAGCATCTCGTTTTTCTATTTGCCTGTCTAGAGCGTCATAGCGATAGGAGATCTCAGGGTTTTTCATTGCACCAAATATATCTTCAACTTGAGGTAAAAGCTCCTTTATTTTGTTTCCTATACAATCGTATTTCTCGCGAGTAATATTGCCATAAATGTTTTTTTCATAAATTTTATTATGGTTAGCGTCATAGTCAAATTCTTCAACATATTCCTTTTGAATATCTTTTGTGATTTTTTTTATCAGCCTATTGCAGTTATCAAAGTAAAAAAAAGTCTCTTTTCCAGAAAAATCTTTTTCATAGATCTTATTATTGCTTTCATCGTATTGATATTGAGCTTCTCTTCCTATCGGATCTGATTCATAGGTTAAATTATCTTTATGATCATATCTATATGAGAGGGTATATTTTAATTTTCTATCAGATCCATAAACATCTTTTTTTGTCATGTTACAATCTATTGTGTAATCATAAACTTCCTTTTTTATTAACTTTTCATCTCTCGTTTCTAGATCCAAATAAAGCTCTTCATATATTTCAGTTAACCCAAATGGTTCAATATCTCTTGGCGTATATTTTTTTATTAATCTTCTTGATACTTTTGTAAGGTCTTCTTTATTCTCAGCTGATCCATCATCTTCAATTTCTTTGATTAAAACATTATGCTCATCGTATTCATAAAAAAATCTTTGTTTTATTTGGCCTTCATATCTTATGAATTTTACTGCAACTAGATCTGTATGAAAACTTTCTCCATCTATTTGGCAAATATGATAAGCATATTCTGTTTTCAAACCGTTTTGTTTTGTCTCCGATTGAATAGAACCATTTTGGGTATGAGTATATTCTTCTATATTAACATCAACCCCGCTGAGAGACGAAAGGGAATCTCCTACTGGCTTAATTGAAATAGGGCTTGTATTTGATATATTCCCGTAAATTGTTTTTCTAATAATATTTCCCTTGTTTTCTTCATCATAGTTATATCGTTCTTCTTTAATAGGGTTATTATTTTCATCGTAAATGACTTTTCCAATTAAGAATCCTGCTTGATTATCTCCTCCCCAAATGAACTTCTCTCGATTTTTTAAATATTGGGATCCATTTATATTTTGATGCCTTTCAATTTTATCGATTCTTAAATGGTCTTGATTATAATGATATTTAGTATCATTACCGAGGCCATCTTTTACAGTTGTTACATTAGCATCATAGGTAAAAAAGTGGGTTGTAAAAGCATGGTTATTGTTTTTCAGCATTAAAATTTCAGAAACTTTTTTATAGTTGCTAGATCGTTTCGCTCCTAAATGATACTTAAAAATCATTGCTCTATTTTGTGGAGCTCTATATTCATTTAAAAAGAATACAGAGTGAGCCTGATATTGAATGGATGTATGCCCGTAGTGTGAATATGTGTGTTTTAAAACAAAACATGGATAATCATTATCAGATTCCTCTACATCATATATACATTCTAGCTGTTTATTAGTATGGGTTAAAACTTTGACTTTTTCATTTATAGGTTTAGTGTGATCTCCATCTTTTAAATCTCTAAAATATTTAATTTCAACTTTTGAATATAACCTTGCTACTGGACTAAAAGATTCAATGCTAACAGGTTGAAAAAATGAGCCCATATAATATCTAATTTTATTGCCATTTGGTAAAATTTCAGTATCTAAATGATATCTTTCATCTCCTCCTTGAGACCTTTTGTAATTCCTAATAGTGCCATCTACGCACTTCACCCTAATGCGACGGTCTCCCACCTTTTCCACAACATTTCTTCTATAATTTGTTTTAGCGCTTATTTGCCCCCTAGAAGTGTTTACAAAAGCTTGTTTTCCAGCTCCGTCATCATGAAATGAAAGAGTTGTTGTTCCAAATTTCCATTCATTAAATTTTTTCGGATCTTTTTTTTTCAATTTTTTGAATTTTCGAAAAGAATAAGATTGGCGAACTCCTGATGGCTCATAGATATCTAACCTTCTATATTTTTGTTTTTTAGGTTGCTCTCGATCTAGATCATATGCAACATATGCATATATATGAGAAAAATGTTCCCATCCTGCATGTTGATCTCTACGTTTTAAATATGGGATACGCACATTGAATCTTTTATCTAACATGTTAAAATAGTTTTTTCCATAATAAGTCGGTTCTTTTCCAGGGGCAACAATGTCTATAGTATTTATAAAGATGTTTCCAGTTATTGCACTCACACAGCCTTCAATTAAAGCTGAGGGATCTCCCTCTGTAGTAGCTTGAGCGATTTTTTCAAAATCCTCTGAAAAAAGAAATGTTGTAATAAAAATTAAGAAGAAAAATATTCGAAGCATTACATGGCTCCTTTTTTTAAAAAGAAAATAAAATATCAAATAAATTTAAATTTTTGTAAAGAAATTATTTTCAGTAAATATTTTTTCTTGGCAAAGAAGCAAGGTATTTTGATTTGATAAAAAAAAATAAAAAGGATAAGCTTTCAGCAAAATTAAAATGTAAATTTACGGAAGGGGATATATGGCAAGTTCAATTACTTTCAGTTCTGTGACAAGTTCTATAAAAGATAAATGCGCTCATTTAGTAGAT
>JAAKFW010000083.1 GCA_011064905.1 Candidatus Anoxychlamydiales bacterium
AAATGGAGCAAAGGCTAATTATAAAGAAGCAGGAGATGTTTTGGAATCCTTGCTTTATAGAGCAAAAGAAAAACAACCAGAAGAGAAACGTAGAATTCAAGATTTGGCTGCCAAAGATAGAGAAAGACTAAAAAGAATGTCGCTAAAAAAACCTTCGTCTTTAGATGAATTGGAAGAAGTCGAGCATGAAGAAGATATCAGAGTCGAAGAGAGCGGTGAAGTTGAATCAGAAATTCAAGAAGGTACACTTAAAGTTGATGGGTTAAAACTATCTCAAAATAAATACTCAAAGATAACTAAGAGTTTTTGCTCAATTTTTGTGGTACTAGCGATTGGGATTTTAATGAAGCAATTTTTAAAATATAATGCATAAAATAGAAAAATAATTAAAAAAAATAATAGTAATAAGGAAAAATCATGTTAACAAATATAGAATATGATCAAAAGATACCATACATAAAGAGGAAAGAAGAAGGATTTAGAAGTGTTTTAGATAAAAAAAGTTTTGAATCTTTAAAAGTGCAAGCTAAAGTAATAGCAAATTTTCAAAAGAAAAATGGACTGAGGTGGACAGAGGGTTTAGAGCCCATAGTGACAAAATCCTTTCAAGCGGTTGCTGACACTTCTTTTTTAGCTAGTGATTTATTAGAAAATAATAAGGACTCTTTGAGCGCTTCTTTTATAGCTAAAAGTTGGACAGAAGTTGTAAGGGGTAAAATTGAAAAAAAGAGAGAATTAACTTTTAAAGATATAGAGCTTTTTGAAAAGGTTGTGGATGTCTTTAATGCCTTACTTTACTCGCATAATAAAAAGTATAAGGAAATCTTTCTCTACACAATTAATATGAATTGTGTTGCTCTCAAGAACTATGAAGCTGCTGCTAAAGATTTATCTGCATTGTGTGATATCCAGAGAGGGATTATTAGAAATATGAAAAAAAATGTATCTGATCGTATTGCAAGTTCTCAAAGTTCAACTCCGACTGCTCCTTTGTCAGGTAATGAAGTTGTAGATGAGGCTAGGCAGCTCCATAATCAAGCTATTGAAGATCTTTTAACTGATCGGTATCCAGATATTTACAAAGGCCCCGATACTTAGGTTAAAGAACGCATTGAGATCTATGCAAGTTTACTTGTTAATTAATAATAATTAATCTTTATAAACTTTTAATTATAAATTAATTCTAAAAGTTTTTAATAAAAAAAAGGATAAAAAAATGGCAGTATTAGGTATTAAAATAAATTTCGATTCAAAATCATATGAAGAGTTTGTTAATGATGCTAAAGAAATTTCAAAAGTTAATCCAACAAATATTTTAACATGGACTCTGGGTAAACCAAAAATTTATACAAAAGATGAATTTAACAAAAAATTTAAAGATAGTTACATAAGATCTTGTGTTATTCATGAAAAAGAAGAGTACTCTAGCGTATCTTTAGACTGGGCACAGTCATTAATAAGAAAAGTTAGGGGGATAAAAGAAGAGGATTTAGCTCTTTTTGATAAAGTGAAAAAAGCTTTTTATCAGTTATCAGTCAATTATGATGCATTGTTTTCAGAGAGAGATTTAAGAGGTCATGAACAAGAAATATTTAATACAGCCTTTGGAACTTATAAATACGTAATAGAAATAATGAAAAGAATAATAGATCTAAAGCAATCAGAGAAGAAAATGAAGCGAGAATCTAAATTTGATTTATTGAATAATGATCTTGAAAATGCTTACTTCCCGGCGTCAAAATTTAGAAAAAAATTGATAAATCCTAACGAAATGAAAAAAATACCTTTGGCTACTACATCGAGAGAGAAACCTGAAAATTATAGCGATAGTAGTGATGAAGAAGACTATCCATACCCTTACTTGTAGATTTAAAGCCCTTTAAAAAATGTAGCTCTATCACCTAAATCATTTTCGATCTCTAGTAGACGGTTATATTTAGCAATCCTATCAGATCTAGATATAGATCCTGTTTTTATCTGACCTGAGTGGGTTGCTACTGCAAAATCTGCTATAAAGGCGTCTTCAGTTTCTCCAGATCTATGAGACACCACGGTGTTAAAACCGTTTTTTTGAGCAAGATGAATAGTTTGTAGAGTCTCTGTTACAGTTCCTATTTGATTTAATTTAATTAAAATTGCGTTAGCAGCTTTTTTTTCAATACCTTCTTGTAAAAATTTAGTGTTTGTTACAAAAAGATCATCGCCGACTAGTTGCATTTTATTTCCTATTTCTTTTGTAAGCTCTATCCAGCCTGACCAATCAGATTCAGCGAGACCATCTTCTATTGAATCAATTGGAAATTTTTTTGAAAGCTCTTCTAAGTATTTAATTTGCTCAGATGGAGTTTTTGTTTTAAAACTTTGCTTGAGAGCTTTTTTCTTCATCTCAAAATAGACTTTATCTTTTACGTCATAAAACTCAGATGCAGCAGGATCTAAAGCAATAGAGATTTGATCTTTTGGTTTGTAGCCGGCTTTTTCTATAGCTTGCATTATTAATTCTAAAGCTTCTTCATGTGATTTTAAGTTCGGAGCGAACCCTCCTTCATCACCAACAGATGTAGAAAAGCCTTTATCTTTTAGGATTTTTTTAAGAGTATGAAAAACTTCAGCTCCCCAGCGAAGAGCTTCTTTAAAGCTATTAGCTCCTCTTGGTCTTATCATAAATTCTTGGAAATCTAAAGGACTATCTGCATGCATACCACCATTTATGATGTTCATCATAGGACATGGCATTAAATATGTATCTTTGGAATTCAAATACTCATAAATTGCTTTGTTTTCAGAGGCAGCGCCAGCTCTTGCTACTGCTAAAGAAACGCCTAGCATTGCATTTGCACCAAAATTAGCTTTGTTTTCTGTTCCATCTGCTTTTATCATTAAATTATCGATCGTTTCTTGATCTGTAACTGATTTGCCTTGAAGAAGTTTGTCAATTTCATTATTAACGTTTGAAACTGCTTTTAAAACGCCTTTACCTGAGTATCTTTTTTTATCATGATCTCTTAGCTCTAATGCTTCGTTAGCTCCGGTTGATGCACCAGATGGCACTTTTGCTTTTGTGATAATACCATCAGTAGTTTTCAAAATAACTTCAATAGTTGGGTTTCCTCGGGAGTCTAAAATTTCAAGAGCTTGAATTTTTTTTATTTTACTCATAAAGCTTTCCTTTTTTTTCTAGTATTTCTTTCATTAAACTACGATAAGCTTCAAAACGCAAGAAAGAGATTTTATTTTTCTCTATTGCTTCTTTAACTTTGCAAGATGGCTCATTTATATGTTTGCAATCTTCGAATTTACAATTTTTTGCAAAATTATCAAATTCAAAAAAATGATTTTTTAGATCTTCAATTTCTAAATCCCAAATTCCAAAACCTTTAATCCCAGGAGTGTCAACACAAAATCCGCCTTTTTTTATCTCAATTAACTGAGATTTTGTTGTTACATGCGCTCCTTTATAGGTTTTTTTTGCAAGTTTTCCTGTTTTAAATTTAGTATTTAATACTTCGTTGATAAGAGTAGTTTTGCCACAGCCTGATTGACCGGAGAATACCGATGTCTTCCCCTTCATTACATTTAATAAGCTATCTAAGCCATCTTTTGTTTTGCAGCTAATTGATAGGATTAAATATCCGAGCTCTTCATATATTTTTAAAAATTTTTTATATTTTTCTTCTTCTTCTGTGAAAGGTTTTAGAAGATCTATTTTGTTGATTACGATAACAGGGGACATGTTTCCTTTAATGCAAGCTATTAGATATCTATCTATTAGAAAAGGTTTCAAATGAGGTTTACCAACACTGCTAGTGATTAAAACTTGATCGATATTGACAGCTATTATGCTTCGCTTTTTTGTTCTCTCATCTTGCCTTGATAAGATAGAATACCTCTTTTCAATGCTTTCAATAGACGCTTCTTTTTCATTTTTAAATGAGATGTTTACGATATCACCTACTGCTAAAATATTTTTATTTTTTGTTTTTTCTTTTTTTAATATTCCTCTGAGAGTTGTTCTATATTCTTTTTTATTAAAGCTAACTATAATCTCACTTCCTAAAATGGATAAAACTACTGCTTTGTCTAAATGTTTTTTAGATGCGTTTTTTGGTGAAGATAAAATTTTTGTTTTTTGAATATCTGTTTTTTTGTATTTAGATCGATCTTTTGAAGATTTTAGTTTTCTTTGTTTTCTATATTTTTTTGAATCTTTTAAAAAATGCTCTTCTTCTTCTAAGTATTTATCAAATTTATCTATCATATCTTTTAGCTTTTTCTCATTTCAAACATAGCGATGCTGCCTGCTATTGCAGCATTTAAAGAGTCGATATCTTTTTTTATTGGAATTGTAAACCTTCTAGCTATTTTCTTTGCCCAAGCAGAGGGTCCTGTAGATTCATTAGAAACTATTAAAGCCATAGGTTTTTTAAAATCAACCTCATCGATATCTTCTCCTTTTATGTCAGCCAAATACGCATTTAATTTATTATCTTTAATAAAGCTTATAATCTCATTTTCTCTGAAAATTTTTATGGGAATAAAAAAAGTTGCTCCTTTAGCAGCTCTTAGCGCTTTTTCAGAATATGGATCAGTTGAGTGGTTAGATATAATTATCAAATTAAAATTAAGAGCATTTGCGCTTCTAATTATAGTTCCTAAATTTCCTGGATCTGAAATATTATCTAAAATCAAAACATAATTTTTATCTTTTATTTCTTCATCTCCAATTTCGATTAGTGCTGCAACATCTTCAGGGGACTTGACATTTGTAATTTTTTTCATTACCTCTTTAGTAACTTTTAAAATTTTTTTAGCCTTTGGTTTTTTTCCAATTCTTTTCTTAGTAGTAATAAAAGTATGAATGGATCGCCTTTTTTGGGCATCTTGAATTGCTTTTTTTCCAACAACTAAAACTTTACCTTCTGCTTTTCTAGTTTTTTTATCTTTTCTTATTTTTACAATTTGTTTTATATGTGAATTAGAGGAGCTGGAAATTTTTTTTGACGACATAACTAACCTTTAAAATTATGAATTTATCACAATCTAAAACAAAAAACATTAAAAGTTTTTTTGCTTATAGAATTTTTTTTATTATTGCAATTTTAGTGATTTTGCCACTAATTATATATGTATCTATATTATATAGATCTGAATATAAAGAGCAAAAACAAGATCTTTTAATCACTTTGAGTTTGCTTGCCAATCAGATCTCTAAAAATATAGAAGATAATCTTTCATTTAAAAATGAAATCTTAGGTTTTGCTATGAAGGAGGTAAATCTTCATGGGCAAAATATAAATAGATATTTTGAAAAAATAGCGAATGAGTTCACTCTTCAAGATCTTATTTATTTGGATTTCTCTCAAAACAATCTCTTTTTAATGAACTCAACTAAACAAAATTTAATAGGAAAAAATCTCAATAATTTAAAAAATATTTTAAATCAAAAAAATGCTCTTTTCTCAACAAATCAATTAAACTGCAAAAATTGCATCTATTTTAGTAAAACAATTTATCAAAATAATATTCCAAAAGGCGCGTACGTTCTTTCCTTTTTTAAAGATGATCTAATATTTGATCTTCCAAACGATAAATATTTTAAAAATGTAGAGATGGAAATTTTAGATAGCTCAAAAAATATTGTTTTATCTAATGAAAACACTAATCAAACGATGAATCAATTAATAGCTAGAAAGGATCTGAAAAAACTGAACTTAGAGTTGATTTTAAGCTTAGATCACAAGTATTTAAAAACTTTTCATCAACAAAATTTTATTTTTAAGCATATTTTTATTTTGAGTATTGTCTTTGTAATTTTATTTATTTTAACTTGGATTCTTATCTCATTTATCTCAAAACCCATAAAAAAACTTCTTTTTACTATGAAGCAGATTAAAGATGGAAATTTAAATGAGCGTTATAAAAAACAAAAATTTGGTTTTGAAATAAATTACATTGGTAATTTTTTTAATAATACTATGGATTCTTTAATAGCTAAGCAACGTGAGATTGAAAAAGAAAAAACAGAAAAACAAAGATATATACAAGAGTTAGAAATCGCAGAAGATATTCAAATAAGTCTGCTTCCTCAAAAATCACTCGATGTTAAAGATGTAGATATCTCTTTTGGAAATCTTTTCGCAAAAGAGGTAGGTGGAGATTTTTATGACTTTTTTTTAAAAGATGGGAAAATATTTTTTGTAATAGTAGACATTGCAACTAAAGGAATTTTAGCTTGTCTATATGCTCTTAATTTAAGAAGCATCATTCGATCATATGCTTTAACTTTTGATAATTTAGATGAGATTATCATAAAAACTAATAATTTATTTTATAAAGACGCCAAAGAAAAAAGCATGTTTGCAACAGTTTTTTTTGGGATATATGATATCAAATCTAAAAACTTGAAATATTCCAATCAAGGTCATATGAGTGCAATCTTAAGAAAAGAAGACTCAACTATAACAGAGCTTACAACTAGGGGTATAGCTCTTGGTGTTCAAGAGATGGAAAAAGTATATATCAATGAAATTACGTTGCAAAAAAACGATATTTTATTTTTATATACCGATGGAATCGTAGAAGCTATCGATAAAAACAATAAGTTTTTTGGTAAAGAAAATTTAGTAAATCTTATAAAAGATACAAAAGATTTAAAAGCACCTCAGATAATAGAGAATCTTTTTGCAAAATTAGAAGAGTATTCTAAAGATGCTGATCAGTACGATGATATGACTGC
>JAAKFW010000084.1 GCA_011064905.1 Candidatus Anoxychlamydiales bacterium
CTCTTTTCAACATGTTTAATATCAAATTAAAATTCTAAATTTATTAAGGTCTCCAAAAAGCTCTTTTTAATGATAGCATAAAAAGTTTTAACATTCTGAAATGATCGTGAATCGCCCACCAATAAATTGTTTTAAAAAGACCAAAATTTTTATATATAATTTTTAAATTCTCAAAAGCTTTGAGTAAAACTAACTTTGATGGTCTTTTTTTGAATTGATAATCTGTTAAAACTCTATTTGAAAAAATCACTCTTTTATCTTTTTTCAAAAAGATTCTGCAGATCATATCAAAGCCGGGCTGAACCTTATATCTTGGGTTAAAATTATTTAGTTTTTGAACAGTTTCTATTGAAAACCAACAAGATTGGATATTCATAGGAATTTTTCCTCTTTTAAAATAATCAAAAGAAAAACCAATAGCTTCCGGACTTAAAAATTCATCTCTTCTTAAAAAAGCGCAGCTAATTAATTGAGGATATTTTTTTTCTATTATGAGATCTTTGAGATAGCTCAAAACATATTTAGAAACTAGTACATCACCGGAGAATAGAAAGTGGATATATTTACCTTGCGATAGATTTAAGCCTTTATTCATTAAAATAGGAAGAGATGTCTCTTTTGAATACTCTAAAGTTTTTATCTTATCCATATAGGGTTTTAACATGACATGAGATCTTTTTTGATTTGAGGTTGAAATAACTATTATTTCATAAGATTTTTCACTCTGATCTACAATACTTTTCAATGTAAGGCTTGCTAAATGAAAAAAATCATTTAGCAAAACTACAATAGAAACTATTGGTTTATCTATATTTTCTTTATCCATCTTATCCTCTTTATAACTTCAAAATAATGATTTAGAAAAATTAAAGCAATAAGATGCAAAAAAAACTTTAATTGAGAATAACTACTCTTCTAGCTAAAATATAAATTATCCAAAGCTAAAAGGTTAAAATTATGAAAAAAAATGCTCCAGATCCTCTAAAACCAATAGTTGCTCTTTGTAAAAGAAGAGGTTTTGTTTATCCTGGCTCTGAGATCTATGGAGGTTTTGCAAATACTTACTCATATGGCCCATATGGAGTTGAAATAAAAAATAATATTAAAAACCTTTGGTGGAATTTTTTTGTAAGATCCAGATCCGATATGGTTGGAATAGACGGGCCTATTTTGCTACATCCTTTAACCTGGAAGGCATCCGGCCATCTAGATGGCTTTAGTGACGCTTTGATAGACTGCAAGGAGTGCAAAGCTAGATTTAGAGTAGATAAACTAATCGAAGATCAAACAAATCAAGATGTTGAAGGGCTATCATTAGAAGAGCTAACAGATATTTTAATAAAAAAAGATATATCTTGTCCAAAATGCAAATCAAAAAATTTTACAAAAGCCCGGCATTTTAATTTAATGTTTAAAACCGAGATGAGTAAAACGGATGCAGAGCATAGTACTTCATATTTAAGACCGGAGACAGCTCAAGCTATATTTTTAGATTATAAAAATGTTGTAGATACTATGAGAGTTAAAATTCCTTTTGGTATTGCTCAAATAGGAAAAGCTTTTAGAAATGAAATCACACCTGGAAATTTCATATTTAGATTGATTGAATTTGATCAAATGGAGATCGAATATTTCGTTGAGCAAAATACTTGGGAAGAGCATTTTAAAAACTGGCTAGATGAAATGAAAAAGTTTTGCTCAATGATAGGACTCGATTCAAATAAACTAAAAGACGCTGAGCATCCAAAAGAAAAGCTATCTCACTACTCTAAAAGAACTATAGACATAACATATGATTTTCCATTTGGAACAAATGAGTTATATGGGCTAGCATACAGAACAAACTTTGATCTCTGCCAACATCAAAAGCATTCTAAAGTGTCTTTAGAATACATCGATAATGTAAACAATAAAAGATTTATCCCTCATGTAATAGAGCCAACTTTTGGACTCGATAGAACTATATTAGCGCTTCTTTGCGACGCTTATGATGAAGAGAAGTTAGAAAATGGAGAGACTAGAACTGTTATGCATTTCTCAAAAAATATAGCTCCTGTAAAAGTCGCTATATTTCCTCTCATGAAAAAACCGGATCTTATAAAAGAGGCAAGAAATATTTTCGATTCTTTAAAGATTAAATATGCTACAGAGTACGATGAAGCAGGTGCTATTGGCAAAAGATATAGAAGACAAGATGAGCTTGGAACCCCTTATTGTATTACGGTTGATTATCAAACTCTAGAAGATCAAACAGTGACTATAAGAGAGAGAGATTCAATGAAACAAGAACGTATAAAAATTAAGGATATAAAAAGCACTCTTTTAAATTATTTTGAAGAATAGTTGATCAGAATTTTAGCTAAAGTTTATTTTTTAATATTTTTTAAAAAGCTTCTTTTTAAAGTCTTTAACTTAAAAAAATCTTTAAATGATTTTTCTTTTATTTTCTCTTTTTTTGTAACTCTTAAAATCTTTTCTTCCCCTTGAGATTTATAAGGCCAATAAGAAATTGATCTATCCAAAAAAAACACTGAATCTTTAGTTATATCTTCTACCTCAGACGGCCTTGCAACATTGGAATCTTCAAATTTTTTCAAATCCAATTTATAAGCTATTAAAGAAAGGGCATTTTGATCATGCCGAGCAGAATAAAATCCTCCATTTTCAGCAGCTTTTTGCCATCTATCTAAAATAGTATTGCCTATATAACTATCTAAATTTAATCCCAAAATACCCGCTTCTTTAGTTTCTATAAAGTTTGCTAGCTTGGGAGTTACATCAAAAAGATTTAAAACAAACTCATTTGTATATTCGCTTAATATAAAATTTGCTTTATATCCAAAGTATCCATTCTTTTCTATTTTTTCAAAAATAGTATCTAGAGATTGAAGTGGCAAAACAGCGCTATCTACCCACAAAACATTTTCATAACCCATATTTTTTACTTCTCGAAAAAAAAAGGGCTTAAAAGCAAATAGAACATGCGAGTATTTTAAAGAATTTTCCTCCAAATTAGGCCAGCTCCCTATTCTATAAATAAAATGTCCTTTATACCCGATTAAAGTGAGAGCCTTTTTTAAGCGTTCAATACCATCTGGATAATTTTTATTGAAAGAAGTATAGCAAATAACACATCTTTTTTTGTCTTCTTTTGAAGTATTGTAGTAAAGCTCTTCGTACATAGGTTTCATCTGTCTTTTTTTTCCAACGAAGCGAAACTCTTTAGCTTTTTTTAGATAATTCTTATCAAGTAATTCAGCTCCCCTTTTAGAGCTAATAGAAAAAAGTTTTAGATACTCTCTTTTATCTTTTTTTAAATGTTTTTGGATTTTTAAAAAATCTCTAAACGTTGGATTTTTTATATCCTTTATAGAAGAATATGGATCTTTTTTTTTAGAGTTATCGCAAGAAGTGAGAAAAAAAAGAGAGGCTACAAATATAAGAAATATTAAGTTTTTTTTTAGCTTATTCATCAAATGATTTTGTTTTTTCAATCGAATATTATATTAAAAGATGATTAAAAAATTAACTAAAAAATATTTGCATTTTTTTTTAATATTTAAGGAAATATCGTAGCTCTAAAAACTTAGATATTAATCACCTAATCTTGAGGAGTATTAGGAATGACCCATCTATCTCGAATAGTTCTAGCAAGCTTTGGATCTACCTTAACCGAGTAGTGATCGTGAACCTTTGAAAAAATCTGGTTTTCATTTGAGATGGGCAGGGCGCTCGAAGAGGGTCTAACAAGCGGATCTAAACTACTTGAAAATGTGTAGAGATTAATTTCGCCTGCTCTCTCTTTTTCTATAAGTTTTTCTCGTAGAGCTTTGGTGGCAGGGTTAGTTCTGAGAAAAGCTCCTTCTGGTTTTGCTGAAACATCATACATGATGTCGGCAGCCCAAGATCCATGCCAAGGAGTGTTAAGAGTAATAAGAGCTTTTACCTTAACATCAGTAGCATGATTGAGAGCATATTCACCGCCGATTAAACCACCCATTGAATGACCGATTATGATAACTTCGTTTAGATCAAAACCATCTTTTAGGTATTTTTGTTTGATATCTTTAATCTTCGTTACTATTCTTTTTTCAGCGTATTCACTGATATCTTTTTTATCGTTAATAAAAGCTTTATCATTAAGATTAACTGCAAAGATATGCCCACACTCTCTTCCCTTTAAAAAATAGCGGAAAAAGTCCCACTGTCGTTGGTTAGCATTGCTTCCATGTATCAAGAGAATAGGAATCTTTTTGTTTGTAATTTTTTTAGGATCAGAAAAGTCACTGCGATAAAAAAGACTAACAAACCCAAAAACTGGTAATATTGACAAAGTTCGAATAGCAACCATTATAACTCTAGGAATAAATGTTAACTTATCAACAAATCTCTGAACCCCAGATCTTGGAAGAGTAATCTTTAGGTTGTTTATTGATGAAGGAGCTTTAGGAGATTCATATTGAGCTACTCTATCAAGTGCTATTGAAGAAGAATCCATTGTTGTTTGGCTTGCTAATGATGACATAAATTTCTCCTTATTTTGTTTAAAACAAGTAATATTAATTTAAATGCTTTTCACTTAATATTATATAACTAACATACTCAAAAGACAAACAAAAACTAATTATCGTAAAAAACATTTACAACAAAACGCTACAGTAACATTAGTTTATAAATTCTAAAAAATAATTAATACTATACTTTTTTTTACAAAACGATTGTAGGCCTTTGATTTTTTAGATCATCAAACTCTTTAGCGAGTTCTAAAACCTCTTCATCTGAAAAATTAGATGAATGAATCTTTAATTTAATCTCTTCTCTTTTTTCCATCCAATATCTATCTAAAATCTTTTGAATAGTATTAATAAAATTTTCTTTTAGTTTATCTAGATTTATTTTTTTCTGAAGCATTTCAGATAAGAAAAGTCTCTCTTCTGCATTTTCTAAATCTATAGCAAAAGAAAGAAGATCTTTTAAAGTATCTTCTTTAATGGCTTGCATAAATTTGGAATATAGATTTTTGCAAACCCTTATTTTGAAATACGCTTCAGAAATATTGTTTTTTACAATTTCAATAAGCTCAGGCTTTGAAGAGCCTTGCAAAAAAAGTTGTCTTAAGAGATCTGTTTCTAAAATCAGATCCGGATTTATATCTGAAAAAGAGAGATCTGCTTGTTTTTTTATATAAACGTTTGGAGCCTCGGATTCAATTGAAATCATTTTTTCTGGAGTTTGAGTGAGTTTAGCTATTTTTCTTAAACTCTCGTGAACCATTAGAGGATGGTCCCATTTTTTTATTCTTTCAACAATCATTCGAACTAGTTCATTTTTACCGCTAGGAGACTTTATATTTATTTTTTTTGACAAATACTCTACTAAAAAAGATAGATAATCAGAACTCTCTAAGATTAATTTTTCAAAATATTTAGGGCCGTATTCAATTAAAATAGAATCTGGATCCATATTTGGAGGTAGATTTAAAATATAGGTCTCGACTGCATGTTTTTGAAATTGATCCCCCGCTTTTATAGCAGCTTCTATCCCCGCTTTATCTGAGTCTAAAGCAAGATAGACCTGATTTACACCTAAGTTAATTAGCTGCTGGGTGTGCTCTAGAGTGAAGGCTGTCCCTTGAGATGCAATTGCAATAGTAAATCCAAAATAAATTAACCTAAGAGCATCTATTTGACCTTCAACTACTATAGCTTTTCTCTGTTTTGCAATATTTTTTCTAGAATAATTTAAACCAAATAAAACTTTAGATTTTTTAAAAAGAGGAGTCTCCGGTGTATTTATATATTTACCACCAAAAGTATCTTCTTTATATTTTCTTGCTGTAAAACCGATAACGGAGCCTATAGGATCTTTAATAGGAATCATTATTCTATTAGTAAAAAAATCTTTATCCCCATTTTTTACAAGCCCTGCTTGGTATAAAAGCTCTTTTGCAATCTTTTTATCTTGGCAAAACCTTTGCAAGTGGTAAGGATCATTTAAAGTAAGACCTATCTGAAAAGTTTTAATAAAATCTAAATCGATCCCCCTTTCGAAAAGGTATTTTAGGGCATCTTTTCCATTATCTGTGTGCAAAAGCATAAAATGATAAAACCTTGCAGCTAAATCTAAAACCTCTTTTATAGCTTTTTTAGGTGGACCTAAATTTTTATCATTTTCATTTTCATTCATCTCTAAATTTAGATTAAATTTATCAGCTAGATACTCAACAGATTCTGTAAATGACATTTTTTGATGATTCATCAAAAAAGAGATAGCATCGCCATGAGCTGAGCAACCATAGCAGTGATAGTGAGTATCAGATCTAGCTATTACAAAAGATGGTGTTTTCTCATCATGAAATGGACATCTTGCTTTAAAGTAACTTCCACTTGTTGAAAAATCTACATATGGCGATAGAACTTCTATAAGATCAATTCTAGATCTAAGTCTTTCTAAGCTCTCTTTAGAGTATGTCTTCATAAACATGATCTTAACAGGTTTCAAGAAAAAGAAAAATAGCTCTTTTTTTTTATTCTAGCTAAAATAGATTAAAAAAATAAAAAGGAT
>JAAKFW010000085.1 GCA_011064905.1 Candidatus Anoxychlamydiales bacterium
AAGAGAAGAGACCTTTCTTAGAGATACGTTTAAAAATAGACTCTTTGAAGCAAAAACTCCTTTAGGACAAGTGCTTCAAGAATTACAAAACTCTCAAGAAAGCCCAAATAGAAAACTATTATCTAAAGTTATATTTAGACAAGCTGAAAATGAAGCAGGCGAATTAACTAAAAAAGAAGTAGCATTAGCTATAGAAAAAGGAGCTAAAAATCAGGTTTCAAATGAAATTCCTCATTTATTAAAAAGACAAACAACAGCTGTTACAAAAATTGGAGATGAGTTGGTGCCTGAACCGAGCTTATGTCCTCTCTTAGAAGGAATCTATCATTCTGGCACAACGGGCTTTTTTAGTGACGTCGTTTATGAGAATGGTTATGCGTATGTCACAAGTGATGACCAAAATAACCTTCAGATCTTCAATGTGATCGATAAAGAAAAACCAACGCTTGTTAGTATATACCAAACAGATTATCCAGTTCGTTGCGTAGCCGTTCACGATTCTTTTATTTATATGCTAGAGAACGATGACAACTTTTGGGGAGAAAATCACTTCCTTCGAATCATCGATGTAAGAGATAAAGTCAAACCAATACTTGTTGGGTCCTATCAAATGGCTGTTGGAGGAGCTCGTGATGTCGCTGTTTCCTATCCTTATGTTTATGTGGCGAATTATTACGGTCTTCGGATCATCGATGTGAGTGATAAAGAAAATCCAACGTATGCTGGTTCCTATGGTTCTATACCTGGTATTGTCTCAGTCGCCGTTGATGAGGATTATGCTTATATTGGCAAATATACTGGAGATCTTCAGATCATCGATGCGAGTGATAAAGAAAATCCAACGCTTGCCGGTTCTTTAACAGCATCAGGCATTAATGACCTCGCTGTTTTTCACGGGGATGACTTTAGGTATGTCTATATGGCGATGGATGGAGGAGGAGGAGGTAATATATGCGGTCTAAAGATCATCAATGCGAAGTATGCGGGTATTCCACACCTTATAAGTTCTATTCCTACAGAATCCTTTTCAGGCTGGTGTCCAGAAAAGGTCGCTGTGTCAGGTTCAGGCTCTTCTGTTTTTGCGGTTACTTATGATAAGGTGCTGATCTTCGATGTGAGCGATGTGTACAATCCAATGTTTGCGGGCTCTATAAAGATTCCCGATGTGAAGAACAACAAAGGAATCGTCGTTTACGATGATAATACCTATGTAGTGTCGAGTAGCTCTTCTGATGGTGCTAGGCTTGTGATCAGCGATTGGAACGAACCTTGTCCTAGTTTAACAAGTAGTCGTGTAACTTCTAGGAGGGGTTTAACTTCTTCTTGTAGCTCTGGCTTACAATGGATGGGTTTTAAAATATAGGTGTTTATTGGGCTCAGTGTTATTAAGAGAGCCTCTTCTGTCTGTTAGTATTACGTTAAACATATTAACAGGCATTTTAACAGCAGGTAAATTTGATGTTTTGATTCTCCTCTATCTCCTACAAAAATCTTTAGAGAAGTTAGAAAATGCATCAATACTCGTTAGTATCTTAGAAGGGAAAACTCGTATATATCTTTTTATACCATTTCTAAAAATTAGTTATCAAAATTAATTTTAAAGCTGTCTCTCATATTGGAAAATAAAAATAAGGTTTTTTAACTATTATTTTTTAGAAATGGTATTATACAGGATGTAAAGAGAAAATCCTATAAGTGAAATCCACGAAGGGGGAAAGTATCGATGCATGTATAAGAGGCGGATCATCCTGTAGTAGTGTTGAAGTTTCTGTAATGGAAATGGAGCAAAGGGGATGTGTCAATTCAATGAGATCTGCAATCAATTGAGGAAATGAAGATTTTCTTTTGAAAACAATCGTGGAATCAAGAGGAATTTCAGAGGTCAAAGTCGGTTTTATCCTGAGAGGGATAAAGAGGATGGTTGGCAGGAGCCGTATGAATCGAGAGGTTCACGTACGGAGTCTGTGAGAGGTTGGAGGTGAAACTCCTCCGCTCTACTCGACCACTCTTGTTTTTCAACTCTTAAAACACAACTTTTGATAATACCTCATTGTTTTTCTTTTATAGACTTTATCATATTGTTATAAGCATCAATTTCTTGTAGCCCTTTCAATACATCATTTTCCCAAAGCTCATAGCCTTTTTCATTTTTGCCTGGTATAAAATACCCAGATTGAAATTTATTAGATCTTTGTAATTTTCCAGGCAATCCCTTGGTCACCCTCTTATTAGTAAGTTGTTGTTGAACGTTTTCCCCATTAATTGACGAGAAAAATCTTAAACCATTGCCTTTCCGGAAAACTTCTAAAAAATGTTGGTTGTGACAAATGTCAGATCTCATTAGCATTCTGCAAGTTCGAAATACTATTGACATAATTCCCCCTTCTAGTTTGATGTAATTCATTATAACCAAAAAATTATTTCTTGCGTTATTTTTATTATTACCTTTTTCTGCTAACGGGATTTATTGTATACTTCCTGAAGAGTTGAAAAAAAGATTAGGTTTTTTATATAATTTTTTTGATTATTAAAGTTTAGAAAATAAATTAAAAAACCCAAGGTTATCAACAGACATCACTCTTAGATGCTGTTTTCAAAATTTGTTATAATGGTGGCCCTTTTTAAAAATAGTTCCAAGAACGTTAATCTTATTTCCGTCATCAGTAGTTGTGGCAATTTTAGACATTAGGATAATTTGTCCCCCGAGCTGATGAATCATTTTGTCTACAGCTTTTGGAGTATATGCTGTGTTCACTACTAGCAAATCCTCTTTTGGCAGGCCCCGATCGAGCAGGATAGTCTCTATTTTCTCTCCTAATGACTTTTCAAAATGGATGATCTCCTGACTGCTATTTACTTTATTTTCACGATAGCCATATTTTTTAGTCATTGTTGCTACAGATTGCTTATCATATAAAAGAAAAGAAGCTACACCAATATCTTTAGTTGTCATGAATTTTAGTCTTTCCTCTACAAATCGGCTTATATTTTTATGTTTTTCTACGATTGCTAATCGATAAAACATAAACAATTTTTGATGGTCTGGGTAGTTATTTACTTGTTTGGGGATTCCTTTAAAAGAATTAGCAATGGTGACATCTTTTAAGCTTTTAAAAACTAAAGGAGTTTCTATGTTATACTATTTCTAAAAAATAATAGTTAAAAAACCTTATTTTTATTTTCCAATATTAGAGACAGCTTTAAAATTAATTTTGATAACTAATTTTTAGAAATGGTATTAATCCTAGATATCCATTTTTAAAAAAAATAAAAGCTTTGGTTAGGAAAGCTTATGAAGTTTTACCAAAAAAAATTATAGATAAATGTTATGAACCTAAAATAAGAAAGAGACCTAGAAAAAAAGTAAAATCAATATGAATAAGAAAAAAAATCAAATGAAAATTTTTTTTATAAAAGATTTGATTGAAGAAAAAAATAAAGTAGAGCATCTTTTATAGAAAAGGGATTAGAAAAATGATATTCAAAGATTTAGATAAATGCTATACAAGGGCGTTTTTATTTTCATTTCATAAAAAGAAACTTTTTTTTACCTATCCATTTATTTTTCTAATTGGAATTATCCATATTTTTTTTAAGTCGCTATCTGTAAGTTCTGGAAGTTGGTCAACTTTAAGTTTTGTTTTTCTGCCCATTTTTATTGCTTTCGCTATTTTATTTGTTCTTGGAGTGTTCTTGGCAAGAATATATTATCATGATGTTAAAAATTTAAAATGTTCATATATAGAGATTTTAAAAAAGTCTGTAGATAAAATTTCCCACACTTTTTATATATCAATTTTATCTATATTTACTTTTGTTGTTTTATGGATTGTTTTTGGGTTTTTAGCTGCTATTAAAGATATTCCTCATATCGGTTCATTTATTGGAGTTTTCATATCTATAATCGCTTATTTATTAATACTTTTTTTTATAGTACTTATCATTTTAAATTTATTATTATTATTTTTCTTAACTCCTTCAATTTCTTTAAAACAGAAATTGAAGATTAAAGGATTTTTTGAAATTATAAAAAATTTAAAAAAGAATATTTTTGCAAATTCTTCTCTATTTTTAATAGCTTTAATAACTGTTTTCATACCTAGTGTTTTTTTGTATATTTCAGCTTGTTTAACAAAAAACTATTTTGCTATTAGATTAGATAGTATCTATTTAGGGTTAGAGTCTTTTTTTATTATGATTCCATTTTCTATTTTGATAACACCTTTTGTGATTTTCTTTTTTAATTTTGGAATTGAGAGTTTTAATATTTTGCATAAAATGGATTCTAAATAATGACAAAAGTTACTTTTTTAGGAACAGGAGCATCTACTGCAGTGCCTGTTATTAATTGTAGATGTATAACGTGCAAGTCTGATTCAAGATATAACAAAAGACTTAGGCCTTCGGTTTTAATTGAGAAAAATAGAAAAAAGATTCTTATTGATGTAGGGCCTGATATTAGAATGCAAGCTGTGAGATATAAGATAAAAAAAATAGATGCTTTGATTTTAACACATGCTCATTTTGATCATATAGCGGGATTAGATGATTTAAGGATATTTAATCGTATCCAAAAAAAGCCCATTCGGTGTTATCTTTTAAAAGAGACTTTTAAAGAGATAAAAATTAAATTTGATCATTTTTTTAAAAGAAATCTAAAACATCACACGCAAGGTGCAAAATTTGATTTTCATGTTTTAGATGGAAAAAAACAAAACTTTAGATTTGATGATATGTCATTTGAGTATTTTTCATATTTTCAAGATTCAAAAAAGGTTTTAGGTGTAAGAGTTGGTGATTTTGCGTATGTAACAGATATTAAAAGATATGATGAAAAAATTTTCAAAAAGTTAATGAATTTAGATGTTTTAGTTTTAAGCGCTCTTAGACATCAAAAATCGGATGTTCATTTTAATATAAAAGAGGCAATAGAGTTTATAAAAATAGTTAAACCAAAAAAAGCGTATTTAACTCACTTAGGTCATGAAATCGAGTATTTAAGGGATTCTAAAAAACTTTTAAAAAATGTTTTTTTTGCTTATGATGGGTTAGAGATAAAATTCTAAGTAAATTTTAAGAATTAAAAAAAAATGTCTACAAAAGATCCAATAGATTTAGGGAAAACCCGTCTTTTAGAAATAGAAAAAAATAAAAGTGCTCTTTTAGTTGGTGCTTATAGATCAAATAAAGAAAAACATATTAGATTAGAGCATCTAGAAGAGCTAAAAAGTTTAGCTTGCACCTTTGGGCTTCAAACAATCGAAAAAATGTTAGTTCACATTAGAAAAATAGAAACATCTACATATATCGGTTCTGGAAAGGTTGAAGAGATAAGAGATTTATGTGAAGAGAAAAATATAGATATTGTAATTTTCGATATCGATATAGCGCCCCATCAACAAAGAAATTTAGAAAGAGAGATAAAAAAAACAATTATCGATAGAACAGAGTTAATTTTAGGAGTTTTTGCTATTCATGCAAGATCAAATGAATCAAAACTCCAAGTAAAGCTCGCTCAATTTAAATATGAGATGCCACGGCTTAAAAGAATGTGGACACATCTAAGTAGGCAAAGAACAGGGGGCAGCTCTGGTGGCTATCTAAAAGGCGCTGGTGAGAAGCAAATTGAGATTGATAGACAGATTTTAAAAAAGAAGGTATCCGATCTTCAAAAAGAGATAGGTAAGATAAAAGAGCAAAGAGAGCTTCAAAGAAAAAAAAGAAAAAAACAGGAGATTCCATCTTTTGCGATTATAGGTTACACGAATTCCGGGAAATCTACTTTAATGAATGCCCTTACAGATGCAAAAGTTTTAGTTGAAAATAAGCTTTTTGCTACTTTAGATACTACAACTAGAAAATATACTCTTCCCAATCAACAACAAGTAGTTGTAACAGATACCGTAGGGTTTATAAGAAAACTTCCTCATACTTTAATAGCAGCTTTCAAATCAACTCTTGAAGAAGCAGTTTCAGCTGACATACTTATTCATTTAGTAGATGTCTCAAATGAGAATGCAAAAGTGATGGCAGAGGCGAGTATAGAAGTTCTAAAAGAACTCAATGCTGATAAAAAACCAATTATTACTTGCCTTAATAAAATTGATGAAATCTATGCTCAATCTTTCATTACCTATTTTAAATTAAACTATCCAAAAACTGTAATAATCTCAGCTTTAAAAAAAGAAGGGTTTGAAGATTTGATGGATAAGATGATTTATGAGATTTCAAATCTAAGAAAAATCATAAAACTCAAAATCCCTCAAAGCTATTACAAGCTAGTTGCTGAGATAATTAAAGAGGGAAGGATAATTTCTTTGAACTATGAGGAAAATGATATTTTAATTGAAGCAGAAGTTTCTAAAATGCTTCAGACAAAACTTCAAATGTTCGAAATTTAAATTAACTTAAAAATGTAAATACAGGGTTATTTAAAAGCATCAAAAAGTCTTTTTATCCTTTTATGGCAAGAAAACCCTTTCCTTTAGGGAAGGGATGAATTGCCAGCTGTTATTATAATAATGTTTTTCAATTTTCGAAATCTGAAAA
>JAAKFW010000086.1 GCA_011064905.1 Candidatus Anoxychlamydiales bacterium
TAAAGGTTTTTTGATGAATAAAGATTTAATAGCAATTTTTGAATATTTAGAAAGAGAGAAAGGAATAAAAAGAGAAATAGTAATTAAAGCTATTGAAGAATCTCTACGTGCAGCTGCAAAAAAAAGCATGAAAGGCGGCGAAAATGTAGATGTTCAGATTCATCCAAAAACTGGAGAGATTGATGTTTTTGTAAGAAAAACAATAGTTGCAGAAGTTACAGATCCTGATGAAGAAATTTCTTTAGAGGATGCTCAAGTTTTAGCACCGGATTGCAAGATTGGACAAAGACTTGAAATCTCGCTTCCGCCACAGGAGTTTGGTAGAATAGCAGCGCAAACTGCGAGACAAATCATCACACAAAAGCTAAAAGGAGCTGAAAAGGATGTGATCTATGAAGAGTATAGACACAGAGTTGGAGAGATCATTTCAGGAACGGTAAAAAGAATTGGAAAAAGAAGAACAATCATAGTAGATCTAGGAAAAGTAGAAGCTCTCCTTCCAGAAAGCTACCTTCCAAGAGGAGAAAACCCTCATATTGGGGAAAGGTTACAAGCGCTTTTACTAGAAGTTAGAGATACTGACATGGGGGGCGCTGAGGTTATACTTTCTAGAGCTCATGCAGAGTTTGTTAAAGCTCTTTTTGCGCAAGAAGTGCCTGAGTTAGCTGACGATGTTATTAGAGTGGAAAAAATAGTAAGAGAAGCCGGTTATAGAACAAAACTAGCGGTGAGTTCATCTGATAATAGAGTTGATCCGGTAGGTACATGTGTAGGAGTTAGAGGCACTAGAATCAAGAATGTAATTCGAGAAATTAACAACGAAAAAATCGATGTTATTCCATTTTCTGAAGACATGGTTCAGCTACTTCAAAATGCTTTATATCCCCTTCAGATCCAAAGATTAAAAATAAATGAAAAGGTAATTGCCGTAGTTCTTGATGATGATTATCCAATAGCTATTGGGAAAAAGGGTATGAATGCTCGATTAATTGCAAAACTAATTGATAAAGAGATAGATTTTCAAAAGCTAACAGAATATCAAAAACTTGTAACAATACATATGGCAGAACTATCAGAAAGCGATAATCCTAAATTGGATGAACCATTAAAAATAGAGGGATTAAGTTCTCTTTTAGTTGATGGGTTAATTTCTGCTGGATATGATACTATTAAGAAAATATTACTAATTCCTCCAAAAGAGCTAATGGAAAAAGTACCTGGAATAAACTACTTAGATTTAGCAGATAAAATATTAGAACAAAACAAGTAGGCAAAAGTTTGGCTAAAGATTTAAAATTAAATATTAAAAACGCTCAAATTGCTCAGGCTCTAAAAAAATTCAATAAAAAGCCTACGCCTATTAAAAAGGCAAAACCTAAGCAAAAAGAAAAAGATGTAAGAGAGCCTACTACTATAAAAAGAAAAGCGAGAATTCTACCTCCGGAAGAGAAAGAAAAAAAACCAACAGAAGAAGAGAAAAAAGAAGCAGAAAAATCAAAAACTGTTAAAAACACAATAGAAAAAGAACCGCTAGAAAAAGAAGTTAAAGAAACAGATGAGATTAAACTCGCCAAAGAAGAGCCTGTAGCAGAGAAACCTGCAATTAAAGAAGAAAAGCCAGCTAAAGAAAAAGAAGAGCCAAAACCTAACGTATTGGCAGCAAAAACAGCTGAAGAAGAAGCTAAGAAAAAACCCAAATCTTACAAAGACTTCAAAGCGGCAAAAAAACCTCAAACGTTTAGAGCTTTTGATACAAGAGATAGATTAGGGCTTAGATCATATGAAGATGAGAGATGGAGAAAAAGAAGATACTTTAAATCAAAAAAAATCAAAAGTTCAATTGAAGTACTAAGACCAAAATCTTTAAAAGTAATAATTCCGATAACGATAAAAGATTTAGCAAGTGCAATGAAGCTAAAAGCTTCTGAGCTAATACGGAAGCTATTTCTGCAAGGAATCACTTTAACAATAAATGATTATCTAAACGATGAAACAACAATTCAACTACTAGGACATGAATTTGATTGTGAGATCTCAATAGATGTTGAAGAAGAAAAAAGGCTTCAAATTACAGATCTAACAATAAAAGAAGAGATATCCAATACTCCAAAAGAGGATTTAACTACAAGACCTGCTGTGATCACATTTATGGGTCATGTTGATCATGGAAAGACATCACTTATCGATGCAATAAGATTATCTAATTTAGCTAACCAAGAAGCTGGACAAATAACTCAGCACATAGGAGCTTTTACAGCTAAAACAAAATTTGGACCAATAACAATATTAGATACCCCTGGACATGAAGCATTTACTGAGATGCGATCTAGAGGAGCTAACGTTACAGACATCATAGTTTTAGTAATTGCTGGGGATGAAGGAATTCGAGATCAGACTATAGAAGCGATAAAGCAAGCGAAAGATGCTAATGTTCCAATGGTAGTAGCTATTAATAAATCTGATAAGGTTGGATTTGACCAGGAAAAAATTTATCGATCTTTAGCTGATAGGGAACTACTTCCGGAAGCTTGGGGTGGAACAGTTATTACAATTAACTGCAGTGCAAAAACAAAAGAGGGTGTGGACGAGCTTTTAGAGATGTTATCATTGCAAGCTGAGATATTGGAACTCCGAGCTGATCCAAAAGCGAGAGCTAGAGGAACAATATTAGAATCAGAAATGCATAAAGGTCTTGGAGCAGCTGCTACAGTTTTAGTACAAAATGGAACACTCAAAACATCTGATGCAATAGTTTTCTCTGATAAATATGGAAGAATTAAAACTCTGCACGACCAGTTTGATAATATTGTAGACTCAGCGGGCCCTTCTATGCCTGTTATGATAACTGGATTGTCATCACTGGCTGAAGCTGGCTCAGAATTTGTTGTTGTTGAAAATGAAAAAATTGCAAAAGATTTAGCTGATGCAAGAAAAGAAAAAATGAAGCTTAAAAGTCTCCAAAAAGCAAAACCTTTTTCATTAGAGAGTTTAGAGAAAAAAGAGAAAAAGACACTTCCTATAATACTAAGAGCTGATGTTCAAGGATCATTAGAGGCACTAAAAACGTCACTTTTAAAAATTAAATCTGATAAAGCTGAATTGAGTATAGTTAGCGCTGAAGTTGGAGAGATATCTGAATCTGATATAAGACTAGCAAGCGCTTCTAAATCTGTAATTCTAGGATTCCATACTAAAATAGAATCACATGCAGAGTCTTTAATCAAACAACTTAAAGTTATAATCCTTCAGCACAACATTATCTACCATGCGATAGATGAAATAAAAGAGTTGATGAGATCTACATTAGACAAGCTAGAAGAATTTAATGACATTGGAAAGGCAAAAGTAATAGCTGTTTTCAAATCCTCACATTTAGGGCTCATTGCAGGCTGTTTAATAACAGATGGAATTGTTAAAAGAAACTCTTTTGTTCGAATAATAAGAGATGGAAAAGAGATAACAAAAACAAAAATATCCTCTCTAAAAAGAGAAAAAGAAGATGTCAAAGAGGTGAATAAAGGCTTAGAGTGCGGAATAGTATTAGAGAATTTCTCTGACGTTCAAAATGAGGACATATTTGAAGCATACGATATCACTTACATAGAGCAAGAGCTTTAAAATATGAAAGACAAAAGAGTCAAGCGTTTAAACTCACTTCTTCGAGAAGTAATATCTGAAGTTTTGCAAAAAGATGTAAAGAATCCCCATATTGTGAAACTCACAACTATAACAGATGTTGAAATGACAGCTGATGGTCGATATGCAAAAGTATTTATAACTGTTATTGGCACAAAAGAAGAAGAAAAAGATACCCTTGATGCGCTTAATCAAGCAGCTGGATTCATTTCTGTAAACGCAGCTAAAAAAGTAGTTTTAAGATATTTTCCAACGCTTGAGTTTAAGTTAGATACTTCCCTCGAGAAACACATGAAAATCGATAAGATATTAACAAATATTAAAAAAGAAAAAGAAAAACAAAAAAAATCTTCAGATGAGCCCGATGAGTGACAATTTTGGGATACTTTTAGTTAATAAATCCACTAGCAAAACATCATTTAGTTTAGTTTCCCTTTTAAGAAAGCTTACAAGAATAAAAAAAATTGGCCACGCAGGAACTTTAGATCCTTTTGCTTCTGGGTTAATGATAATGCTAATTGGCAAAAGCTATACCCAAAAATCTCTAGATTTTATAAACCATGATAAAACTTATGTTTGCCGTCTTCATTTAGGCTACACAACAAAGACTTTTGATACAGAAGCTGAAAAAAAATTTTATTCAGAAAAAGAGCCAACAATTCAAGAACTTGAAAAAGTTTTAAAAGAATTTCAAGGTGACATTGAGCAGACACCCCCAATGTACTCTGCAAAAAAAGTAAACGGTCAGAGACTATATAAGCTAGCAAGACAAGGCATTTCAATAAAAAGAGAAAAAATTAAAGTAAACGTTAAAACAACTCTTATCAATTATGAATATCCCTACATAGATTTAGAAATTACTTCTTCAAAAGGAACATACATAAGAACAATAGCAAATGATATTGGAGAAGAGCTTAAAACGGGAGCTTATCTAATAGCTCTTAAAAGAACTCGTTGTGGCCCCTATTTTTTAAAAGATGCGATAGACCAAGAAAGACTAGATGAAACCATAAATTTAAGTGAGCGACTTTTAAGATGATAGTTTTAGATAGTTTTTATGAAAAACAAGATTTTGGAAAGGTCAACCTTTCTATTGGAGTATTTGACGGTCTTCATTTAGGACACGCTCTTGTTTTAAAAAAGCTAAAAGAAAAAAAAGGAAAATCTATAGTTTTTACATTTGAGAATCATCCTTTAGATATTTTAAAACCTGATATCAAAATAAAATCGATTTACAATAAGCAAGATAAGTTAAAATATTTAAAGAGTTTTGATATTGATGTAGTAATTTTAATAAAGTTTACTCTAGATTTTGCAGATATTTCCTACATAGATTTTTTTAAAATTCTGAAAAAAAACTTTTCATTTACCAATTTAATAGTAGGAAAAGATGTAAAAATCGGAAAAGATGGGATTGGAAATTTAAATAAAATCAAAAAATTAGAAAATGAGCTAGAATTCAAATCTGAATTTATTGAAAAGATCAAATATGACAAAAGAGTAATATCATCTCGCTGGATAAGATCTTTAATAGAAGAGAAAAACTTTGCACTTGCTGAAAAACTCTTAAATAGAAAATTTTTATAGGTAAAAAAAAATGACTGATCAATCAACTAATCTCTCTTGTGGTATCGTTGGTCTTCCAAATGTTGGAAAATCTACACTCTTCACTGCTATCACAAAAAAAAAGGTGTCTGCTGAAAATTATCCTTTTTGCACTATCGATCCTAATGTTGGAATAGTTGAAGTTCCGGATCAAAGATTAGAGGTTTTAACAAACCTCTCTAAATCTAAAAAAACTATCTATGCAACAGTATCGTTTGTAGATATTGCAGGTCTTGTCAAAGGAGCCTCTAAAGGAGAAGGTCTTGGCAATAAATTTTTATCAAACATAAGAGATACCGACGCTATAATTCATGTTGTTAGATGTTTTGAAGATGAAGAGCTAATTCATGTAAGTGGAAAAATAGATCCGATAGAAGATATAGAAACGATAAATCTAGAGCTTATTTTAGCAGATCTTCAGGCAGCAGAAAACATCAAAACTAAACTAGAGAAAAAAGCTAGAATTTCAAAAGAATTTCAGCCTCAAATAGATCTTATTGATAAAATTCTAGATCATCTAAATCAAAACCTCTCTCTTAGATTAGTCTCTTTTAATTCAGACGAAAAAGAGATTTTGAAAAACTGGGCTTTTTTAACTCTAAAAAAAGTAATTTATGTTGCAAATGTCAAAGAAGAAGAGCTTACATCTTTAGAAGAAAATGAGAATTTAAAAAAGGTAAAAGAGTTTGCAAAAAAAGAAAATACATCTGTTATTGCTATTTGCGCAAAAATAGAAGAAGAGATAGCAGCTTTAGAACCAGAGGATGCAAAAGAATTTTTACAAGAGCTTAATCTTAAAGAATCAGGCCTTCATCAATTAGTGAAAACTGCTTTCAGACTTTTAAATCTTTTAACTTTTATAACAACCGGAGAGATAGAGACAAGAGCTTGGACAATTGTAAAAGGCACTAGTGCAAAAGCAGCTGCCGGTAAAATTCATTCAGATATTGAAAAGGGATTTATTAGAGCTGAGGTGGTGTCATTTGACGATATAATAGAATTCAAGGGTAGAGTGGGCGCTAGAGAGCAAGGAAAAGCTATTTCTGAGGGAAAAGAGTACGTCGTTAAAGATGGCGATGTTATTTTGTTTTATCATTCTTAGATAAAAATTATAACTTATTCACTTTCAGCATATGCACTAATCATTGGAAGATCTTTTCTTTTAGAAGTATCGCTATCCGTCTTAAAAAATTTTCCTTCTCTATTAACCTCAGTTGCTAGTTTATCTTTTTGTAATTCTGTGAGTTAGCTTTTATTTGATTAAAAAAAATCCTTTGTTTGAGTAAAATATTTTTTTACC
>JAAKFW010000087.1 GCA_011064905.1 Candidatus Anoxychlamydiales bacterium
CATGGAAAAGATACAATTCTAACATCTTTTTGATGTGTCTTTTCGAGCTCTTTTGCAACCTCTAGCGCTAAAGACAGCTCAGATCCTGTTGCAAATAAAGTATAGTCTGGTTTTGTTTTTTCTTTTTTTACTATATAAGCGCCTTTTGAAAGACCATCTTCAAAAGAGATGTTCGTTTCTTTCAATGTAGGCAGGCCCTGTCTAGAGAGTATTAAAGCAGTAGGACCAATATGTTTTAGAGCAGCAATCCAAGCCATCTTTACTTCATTAGCATCTGCGGGTCTAATTACTTGAAGGTTTGGGATAGCTCTAAGGGACGCTATTTGTTCAACAGCTTGATGCGTTGGCCCATCCTCTCCTAGAAAAATTGAATCGTGAGTAAATTGATAAATAACTCTTAAGTTCGATAGAGCAGCTATTCTAATAGCATTTCTCATGTAATCAGAAAAAACTAAAAAGGTTCCTGAGACAGGAATAAACGTATCTACTAAAGAAAGACCATTTGAGATCGTTCCCATAGCAAATTCTCTAACACCGAACTTAAAGTTTCTGCCTTTAAAGTTTGAGAAGGTTATTTGTTCAAATTTGTTCAAGTAGGTTTTATCAGAAGATGAAAGATCAGCAGAACCTGAATATAAAAATGGCAAAACATCTGCTAGATAATTTAAAACTTTTGATGACGATTCTCTAGAAGCAATAGGGTTTTTCATCTCTAAATCTTTTAAATCTTTTTCTAAGCTTCCAGGAAGAGTTTTAGATTGCATTTTTTTAAACTCTTCAAACAATTTCGGGTTTTCTTTTGCCCATGAACTAAAATTTTCATTCCATTCATCTTCTAATTTATTCTGCTGTTTTTGTTTGTTTTCAAAAAAACTATAAACCTCTTTTGAAACATAAAATTCCTCATCTGGTAGATTTATCGCTTTTTTGGTAGCTTTGAGCTCTTCAGCCCCGAGAGGAGCTCCATGAACCTTATGAGAACCTGACATGTGAGGAGCACCCTTTCCTATAATAGTATTTAAAACTATCAAAACAGGTTTTGTTTGTTTGCTTTTGATCTCTTTGAATGTCGCGTCTATCGCTTCAAAGTCATGACCATCTATTTCAAAAACATCAAACCCATAAGCTCTATATCTTGCTTTTGTATCTTCTGATGTATTTTCAGATATAGGGCCATCTAATGAAATCTTATTTGAGTCATAAATAATTACAAGATTATCCAGCCTTAAATGCCCAGCTATTGAAGAGGCTTCGGACACTACCCCTTCCATCATGCAACCATCTCCCATAAGCGTATAAATTTTATTATCAAAGAGTTTATATTTTTCAGTATTGAATTTAGCGGCTAATATTTTCATGCCGATTGCCATACCAACTGAATTACCAACTCCATGGCCTAATGGACCCGTTGTCGCTTCCACTCCATCTGTAACATGCACTTCTGGATGACCTGGTGTTTTGGAACCAAATTGTCTAAAAAATTTAATCTCTTTCATAGAGACTTTAAATCCAGCTAAATGAAGACATGAATATAAAAGCATAGAGCCATGTCCTGCAGATAAAACAAATCTATCTCTATTGATCCAATTGGAATTTTTAGGATTATGCTTTAATGCTTCAGCGTATAGATATGCTCCAATATCAGCACAGCCAAGAGGTAAACCTGGATGACCAGATTTTGCTTTTTCTATAGCTTCTATCGAGAGACCTCTAATTGTTTTTGCAATTTCTTGAACTATCTCTTTCTTTTTTTCATCCATTTTAAAAATCCCTTGAAAATAATATAAATAAATAGTTTGAGATAGTTTCGGAAAATTTACAAGAAAAAGCTCTGAAAATTATTTGAATTTTCAAAAACACCTTGTAAATTCTAAACTGATTTAGAATTTACAAGATAAAAAAAAAATTGCAGCATTGCTCTAATCACTTAAGATTATAATGCAACGAGTAAAACTAAAGGAATTAATCCTAAAGCATTGAAAGATGCTGCTGCAACGCCTGCAATATTGTCTAGTTTTTCTTTAGTCTCTTTATTTTTCGTAATGAGTTTTGCAATATGTGGTGCATTGAGCGCTAAAGAAAGACCTAAACCAATATATAAAAAAGCAGGTGATACAATTGATAAAGCTAGACCAGCCCCTAGAGAAAATATTGTAGCTGTTATAGATTGAATTTTATTGTTTGTACTATCTTGTTTTTTACCTCCTTTAACATAACTATAAACTTTTTTTGATAAGCCAACAGCTCCTATTGTACCAACTGTAGCACTCGTTACAACAGCGCCTGCAACCACTGCAGCTAAAGCTCCCAAACCATTCATACACATATCCCTCCTCTCTCTTTAATTAGATTTATTTTTAAATTAGTATTATAAAAAACCAGTTATTTAAAGTAAATAAGAGCAATTATTTTAATTAATTGTTATTTTAATTCTATTATTAAAGAAATATCATTTGAAGAAAAATTTAAATTATTATCGATGTTACCTAGCTTCATCCAGTAAAATAAAGATAGCTTTCTCTATTAATGATTTTATACGAACTTTTTGGATAGTTATTTACCCAATTATTTGGAGCTTTTTTCTTTTTTTGTTTTAGCTAAATAAATATCTGGATAAGATCCAAATATCAAAAATTCTGAGAGCTTCTCTTTTAAATCAAACGTCTTTAAATCATGGCTTAATTCTTTTTGAGATACAGAAATAATTTCAAAGTCCTTTTTTTACTTGTAAGAGGCTTCCCTATATTTTGAGATAATTTAAAAGCTGAAGATCCTGTAGCTATACCTTTTATATTAGGAATTTGATCAACTATGATTTTTAGAGCTCTACCGATATTTGAAATTTCTTGAATAAAGACATTTCTTCCCGTATCTAATCTGTATTTTTCTTTTGTATTATCTAAAAAATTTCTAAGAAGGGACGTTTTCCCCACCCTTCTAGGACCATAAACAATCAAGACCCTATTGACACTTTAAGATATTTGCTTAAATTTTCATAGAGCCTAAATAACATTTTTCCCTATCTTTTTATTTGGTTCATCCTACAAACGCGTAAATTTAGTTAAATTCACACGTTTCAATACTCAGATCATTTACTTTTAAATAGTTACAATGAAAGGTAATTAAGAAAAATTCATAAATTTCATTCTCACGCAATCTAAAATACCTCAATTACAAATATTGCTTTTTCTAACCTCAAAACAAACGTTTTTCAAGGAGCTTATTTACAGTTATTTACAAAAATAACCTTCCTTTTTTCAGTTTCTATATGAAAATAACCTTCCTTTTTTCACTTTGTACTTGAAAATTTCCTTCTTTTTTTTTAATATAAATGAAAAAAGGAAGGTTATTTTAAGATGGAATCAAAAAAAAGACATATAAAAAGATTATTACCTCTTCCTAAGAATAGTTTTTTTTTATTTGGACCAAGAGGATCGGGTAAATCTACTTGGGTAAAAAAAAACTACCCTAATTCTTCTTGTATTGATTTATTAATACCTAACATATTAAGAACTTACTCTGGAAATCCTGAACATTTAATTAGCTACGTTCATGGATTAAAGGGAATAAAAACAATAATTATTGATGAAATTCAAAAAATCCCAGAACTATTATCTGTGATTCACTTTCTAATCGAAGAAAAAAAGGGATTTCAATTTATTTTAACAGGATCAAGTGCAAGAAAATTAAAAAGAGCTGGTGTTGATTTATTAGCAGGCAGAGCTATCAAAAAATCAATGCATCCCTTTTTAGCTTCCGAATTACAAAATTTGTTTCAACTAGATCACGCACTTAAGTATGGAATGCTGCCACTAATATGGGCCTCAGATGATCAGCAAGAAGTTTTGGATTCATATGTTGATCTTTATATTTTAGAAGAAGTTCAATTTGAAGGTTTAGTTCGTAACTTAGGCAATTTTTCAAGATTCTTATCTATTATTGCTTTTTCTCATGGAAGTATTTTGAATTTGAGTAATATTGCAAGAGAATGTGAAGTAAAAAGATCTATGGTTGATAACTTTATTTCGATTTTGCAAGACTTACTAATAGCAACTACTATTCCTATATTTACAAAAAGAGCAAAACGAATGTTGATATCTCATTCAAAATTCTATCTTTTTGACGTGGGAATTTTTAAAGCAATGCGAAAAACCGGTATATTAGATTCAAATAGTGAAATTGATGGAAGCGCTTTAGAGGGGTTAGTTTTTCAACATCTTAAAACTTGGTGTGAATATACCAAAGAGAAAAATGCTCTCTTTTTTTGGCGCACAAAATCAGGAGTAGAAGTTGATTTTATTGTTTATGGAAAAAGTGGATTTTGGGCTATTGAAGTAAAAAATAATACAAAAGTATCCTTTAAAGATCTAAAGGGACTTATCCATTTTTCTGAAGATTATCCAGAATGTACGCCTATTCTTCTATATCGTGGTAATCAAAGACTTAAAATTAAGGGGATATTATGTATGCCTTGTGATGAATTTTTAAAACAGATAATTCCAGATCAATCTCTGTTTTAATTTTTTTCTAAAAGATTTTTTTAAATTTAAAAATTCAATTTTTAATCAATCATAGGTTGAAAAATAAACTAGCAACAATTCCCAGGAAGGAGAAAATGGCAATAAGAATATAAATAAGTCTTTGTAAATTACAAAATAAGCATGCTTTCGTATGTCCAAAATATTCAAAAGAAAAACTAATGAATAATGCTAAAATTGATAAAAATAAGACGATCAAAAAATAAGAAAAAGATATGGCTGCACTTTTATTTTTTATCATCAATTTATAAAGTTTGAAAAAAACTTTCTTAAAAAAAATACGATAGAAGATACCGAAATATAAAGTAACTCTAAAAAGAAGCAAAAACAAAAAATTATAACACGTAATATGCAAACTGACGTTTGCTTACTGAATTTTAGGTGAAATCAGTAAGTTATAAAATTGTTTTATTAAACTTTTTTGCTAAACAATTATTACGTAACGTTCCTTATCTTAGTGAAATTAATCCGTACTCCTTTTTGATGATATCATTCCCAAATTTTATGAGTTTGTTAACTAAGTCTGAGTTTTTCGAAGATTTTTCTTAAATTTATTTCTCTATTTTCTAATTGCTTCATAATAACAAAGCGATCTGCTTCTTTTAATATCATTTTTAGCTACATTTTTCATGTCCTTTGCTTTGCTTAAATTTAGCCAAATGAGACATTACTACTTAGCTCTTGCAAAAAAAAAAATTGAAAAAAATCTCTTCATGAATATATATTACTTTTTGCCTTTATATATATAATGGGCTAAAGGTTTTTTTTTAACTTTATAGGGAGATTATAATGACAACATCAACAAGTCCAATAGGGACAAGACCAAGCACAGAAGCACGACACTCATCTACAACAACTAATGTTGAAACTACTCAAGAAAGAGTACATCGGGTTGGGATTGAAAGAATTACAGAGTATGCGGCAGTTGGCTCAGCAGTGGGCATAGTGGTAGGAGGTCCCATCGGCGTTGGAATAGGCGCGGCAGCAGGCGCTGCGATTGGCACGGTAAGCTATGGTTATACTTGGCTTACTAGTTAATTTTTGAAGCATTACAACATTTTTGTGATTTAAAAAAAGCTGCAAAATTTTCAGTGCACTAAAGATTGATGTGCGAAGGATAACTTTGTGTATTATGATTTGAGAATATTTGCGTTTAGTAGGTCTAATACAAAAGATATGATTAAAATTTATCTTTGTTTTATCCTATATTATAACAATAGTTAAATATTTATAACATCTGTTTAAAAGTCTCCGATTAGATTCGTGTTAATCTTCTATGAAAAAAATAATATAAAAAATACTTACATTGCAAAAGGCTTTATGAATAACTAAGTAGAGGGGACTGGTCGCTCAGCCAATGAATAAATTTGTTTTGACAAATATATAACTAAACATTTAAACTGCATAGTCAAACATTTAATCCATTATCTTTGGGAGGTCTATGTCAACTCATGCAATAAATCAGTCAGTTCAACAACATGTTGTTTCTTCTTCAAATTCTACTTTGGGCAGGTTTTCTTTGAGTTTACCAAGCGTTACACGCAATCTTAATAAAATTACAGTTTTAGCAATAGCATTTTTTGCTTTGTCTAATTTGAGAGGAGCTTCAGCTGGTCCTCTAGAGTATGCTGCTTGTGTAACTGCTTGTACTTTGTTCGCTACTCCTGCTGCTTTTCCAGCATGTGTAACAGCCTGTATTCCTCTTATTTTTATACCAACTCCTTAATTAGGAGCTTTGTAAAGTGTACAAAAAAAATTAACCATCTAAAAGGAGGTAAGCATGTTAACAAGTGCAATCCAATCAAGCCGACAAATGATTCCATCACAAGAACAAGTGACAGGAAAATTCTCCACTTTAATTCCAAAGGTATCAATAAATTTGAACAAAGCAGCTCTTCTAGCTTTTGCTATATTTG
>JAAKFW010000088.1 GCA_011064905.1 Candidatus Anoxychlamydiales bacterium
CCTCCATAAATTTAAGCTTCTTTTAAATAATTCAATAACTTACCGGCTAAAGCCGGTAGATTGACTAATGTTGAGATTATCTAGAATTTCATTTTTTTTTAGTTAACTAAAAATTTTAGGATGACCACTCTTGTTTTTCAACTCTTAAAATACAACTTTTGATAATACCTCATGAATTTTAACTCTAGTCTTTAGATAATCGATAATTTACAAATACTGCAAATAAATTTGTTTTTTCAGTTTAAAACTCCAATTTTTCCAGCCCAATTTAATTTAGATCTAAGTGTTGAAAAATAATTGTGTCTTTCTAGTTTAACTAACTTAAACTCTTTTTTGCTTTTTTTAATTTTAAAAGTCTCATTGGTTCTCATCTCAAAATGTACTAAGCCATCAGAGTGAACTTCAATTGGAGATTTAAATTTTGATAAGTATTTTATTTCGATTTCAGTGTCAGCGGGTATTATAATGGGTCTATTTGTAATAGCGTGAGGACAGATTGGAGTTATTAAAAAGGCATCTAAGGTCGGATATAAGATAGGCCCTCCAGCAGATAGTGAGTATGCAGTAGATCCATTTGGAGTTGCTATGATTATTCCATCAGCTGAGAATGTATTTAAATACTTATTGTCTACGCTAATGCTAATGTCAATTAAAGAGTGATTGTGAGCTCTATGAAAAGTAACATCGTTTGCAGCAAAAGAGACTTCGCCTTTAGAAGATATGGCTTCTATTATAATTCTCTTTTCAACTTTATATTTTTTTGAGATTAAATCATCGAGGGATTCAAAAATATCAGCGCTTGGGATATCCGCCATAAAGCCGAGATTACCAAGATTTATTCCTAAAATAGCTGCATCTAAATCACTATATTTATGGGCGAGACGAAGTATCGTTCCATCTCCTCCAAGGGAGATTAAAAATTTTAGTTTTTTTACATTTACAGAAGAAAGAGAGGGGATATTTAATGTTTTTGCTTTTTCATCTTCTGCTACAACTTTAATATTATTTTTAGTTAAGTAATCAGCTATCTTTTTTGCAACATCAAAAGATGACTTGATTTCTTCGTTTGGAAAAAGTCCAATAATCATAAAATTACCTTATAATATTTTAGTTCTTTCAAGTGTAGTATTTAATATTTTTTCAGAAATTGATTTAGCATCTAGTTTCAGATCTTCAATTAGATCTTTATATCCGCCGTGAGTTATAAATTGATCTGGAAGAGCAAAATTTAAAACATCTATATCTTTAATATTGTTTTGAACAATAAAATTATTAAAAATCGATCCAAAGCCACATTTTATTGAGTGCTCTTCTATAGTGACTACAGTTTTATGAGTCTCAAGAAGCTTTTTGAATAGTGATTCATTCAAAGGTTTTATGAAGATGGGGTCTAAAATTGTAGGATTCCAGCCTTGATTTTTTAAATTCTTTTTAATCTCTAAAGCTGTTCTATACATATGACCAATTGAAATAATCAATATATCTTGCCCTTCACTTAAGATATCAAATGATCCTATCTTTCTTTTTTTAAGGGGCTTTTTAGTCTCTAAGGCTTCCATATTGGGATATCTTATCGCAACAGGTCTTTTCCAGCTAAACACGCTATTTAAAAGCTCTTTTAAAACGTTTGCATCTCTAGGCTGTGTTATTACCATGTTTGGCATAGCATTTAAAAACCCAATATCATAAATACCGTGATGTGTCGGTCCGTCCGGGCCGGAGAGCCCAGCTCTATCTATTGCAAAAACAACAGGGAGATCTTGAAGACAGATATCTTGAAAAAGATTATCTAATGCTCGCTGCAGAAATGTTGAATAAATACTTACTATAACTTTTAAATTTTTATTTAAAGCGATTCCGCCTGCGTATGTTAGAGCATGACCTTCTGCTATTCCAACGTCTATACATCTATCCGGAAATTTTTCCTTAAATTCTACTAGAGAAGAACCTTTAAGCATCGCAGGGTTAACAACAACAATATTTGGATCTTTCTTCGCCATATCTAAAATATGGGAGCCGAAAACTTTTGGAAATGTAAGTTTGGATTTTGATAAAAAATCACCGGTTGTAATATCAAAAGGTCGTACTCCATGATATGATTCGGGATTAGATATAGCCTTTTCCATTCCTTTCCCTTTAATCGTTACAACATGAATTATTACAGGTTTTTCACTGTTTTTTACCTTTTCAAAAGTATCTATCATCTTTTTTATATCATGACCGTCAATAGGACCAATGTAAGAGAGGTTTAGATGCTCAAAAAAAATTGCCGGACTGACTAAATTTTTAACGGACTGAGTTATTTTTTTTCCTTGGCTTGCTAAGAATTTTCCGATATTTGGTATTTTTTCTAATAGTGTTTGCAATTCAGAGTAGATCTTATTAGATCTGGGATTGCTAAAAAATCTGGAGAGTAAGTTTTTGATATTTCCAACGTTTTTGGAAATAGCCATTTTATTATCATTTAAAATGACGATTAGCTTTTTCGTATCTTGATCAATATTATTTAAAGCTTCTAGAGCTAGACCATTTGTAAGAGTTGCATCTCCAATGATTGGAATAACATGTTCATCTCTATTTAAGAGATCTCTATTTTTAGCAAGACCTAATGCAAGAGATAGAGCAGAACCTGCGTGTCCAAGATGGAAATGATCGTGAATGGATTCATTAAAATGTGAAAATCCACAAAGTCCTTTAAATTGACGAAGTGTATCAAATAATTTGTTTCTTCCAGTTAAAAGTTTATGGGTGTAGCTCTGATGAGAGACATCGAATATAAATTTATCATAAGGGGAATCAAATACAAAATGAAGAGCCATGCTTAGCTCAACAGCACCTAAGTTAGATCCTAGGTGTCCACCATTTTTTGATAAAACCTCAATTATTCTTTCTCTAATTTCTTGAGATAAGAGATCTAAATCCTCAATTGATAGTTTTTTGATATCTTTAGGATTTGAGATTTTCTCTAGCATTAACGATCCATTATTCCATCTTTAGAATGCTCAAAATCTTGAGTTTTAGGTTTTTTATGGTCATTATCCATTTCCAAATTAGAGTTTCGATCTTTAATAAGAGTCTCGATTTTTTGTTCAGCAAGATTCAGCTTCTTATTGCAGGTTTTTATTAAAAAATTAGCTTCTTCAAATAATTTAAGTGAATTATCTAAAGACACTTTTCCTTCGTTCATTTTTTGTAGTATTTCATCTAGCCTTTCAAAGGATTTTTCAAATGATATTTCATCTCTCATTTTTACTCTCTACTGTAGCATAAATTTTTCCATCAGATACCATAGCTGAGATTTTATCAGTTTCATTGATATCTTTAGTAGATAGAATAATAGAATTATCCTTTTCATTAAAGAGAATACTATATCCTTTCTTTAAAAGATTTTTGGGGTCTATAGCTTTTAGATGATCTACTAGCTTTTCTAATCTCTCTTTTTTAATTAAAAGATTGTTATTACAGCTTAGATTTAATCTTTTTGCAAATTCACTCAGTTCATTTCTGAAATCCTCAATTTTCATTTGAGGATTTAGAAATTTTGTTTGATTATAGATAAGCTTTAAAAGCTCCTTTTGCGATACTAGCTTTTGTTTAATAGTAGAGTCTATTGAATTTTTTAAATCATCTAACATCTGCATCTGTTTTCCGAGAATAGTATAAGGAGAGGTAAATACACTTTGATTTTTGAAATTATGAAGTTGTAGTTTTAGGTTTTCTAATTTATATGAAATGTTTTTTACAATTTGAGTTTCAAAATATTTCAAAGTATCTAAAAATTGAGCTTTTTCTTTTATCACAATTTCAGCAGCGGCAGATGGTGTCGGAGCTCTTACATCTGCTACAAAATCTGATATAGATATATCTGTTTCATGACCAACTGCTGAAATTATCGGTATTGCTGATTTAAAAATAGCAATAGCTACTATCTCTTCATTAAAAGCCCAAAGATCCTCTAAAGAGCCTCCGCCTCTTCCAACTATAATCACATCAACTAAATTATATTTATTAAAATCATCTATTGCTTTAGCTATTTCAAAACTAGATCCCTCTCCTTGTACTTTTACAGGATTCAGGATCAAATGGAAATTTGAGAATCTTCTTTTTAATACATTTAAAATATCTTGGATAACTGATCCAGTAGGAGATGTTACAACCCCTATTTTTTTAGGTAAAATAGGAAGAGCTTTTTTATGGGATTTATCAAAAAAGCCTTGAGATTTTAATTTTTCTTTAAGCTCATTTAGCTTTATTAAAAGATCTCCTTTGCCAGAATAAGACAATTTTCTAGCAATTAGTTGATAGTTGCCCCTTGGCGGATAAACACTCATCTGAGCTTCTATTATTACTTCATCGCCATCTTTTGGTATTTTTTCTAAATTTTTCGCATTGCCTCTAAAAAGAGCTACAGATATTTGAGAGGTAGAATCTTTTAAACTAAAATACATATGCCCAGATGATTGATGTTTGAAATTAGAGACCTCTCCACTAATCGTAATAAATGTAAAATTTTTCTCTAATAAAGATTTTATAGAATATGTAAGCTCGCTGACTGTTAAAACTTTATTTGTATACTGTGTTTGCATCTCTTTTTAGGGTGTTTCAAAATAAAAATATTAATAGTTCTTAATATAACTTGAAATTTGTATCTTTTTCAATCTATAATGTAAGTTTCAGTTATTTTTATATAGGAAAAATTATGGATAAAAAAAGTATAGTAGCCGGCAACTGGAAGATGAATAAAACTCAACTGGAGGCTAAAGAGTTTATTAAAAACTTAGCTCCTCTTATTCAATCAGCTAGAGCTAGCGTATATATATCGCCTTCTTTTACAGCTCTTCAAGAATCTATTTTAGCTGCAAATAACACAAATATCATCATTGGCGCTCAAAATATGCACGATGAAACAGATGGCGCTTTTACCGGAGAGATATCAGGGGGAATGCTAAAAGCTTTAGGGGTTGAATTCGTAATACTTGGTCACTCAGAGAGAAGACATGTTTTTCATGAAGATAGTTCATTTATCAACAGAAAACTAATTAGAGCTCTAAAAGATGGTTTGCAGCCAATTTTATGTATTGGAGAGACTCAAAAAGAGAGAGAAGAGAAAAAGACTGAAATCGTTTTAGAAGAACAGTTTTTAAAAGGCATTCAAAATCTATCTAAAAAAGATGCTTCAAATATTATCATTGCATATGAGCCTGTCTGGGCAATTGGAACTGGGAAAACTGCAACATCAGAAATCGCAGAGCATGTCCACTCTTTTATAAGAAAACTTGTTGTTAAGCATTTGGATAAAGAAATTTCAAAAAATATGCATATCCTATATGGAGGTTCTGTTAAACCTCAAAATGTTGAAGAATTAATGCAGCAAGAAAATATAGATGGAGTTCTAGTTGGGGGAGCCTCTTTAGATTATAAAGTTTTTGCCCAAATTATAAATAAAGCTTAAGGTTAAAAAAAATGTCATTTTTATTTTATCTGTTTCTATTTTTATTTTTATTTTTATGTATTGTAACTATCTTAGTTATTATGTCACAAGAATCTAAAAGTATGGGTCTCGGCGCAGCTTTTGGAGGAGATGCTTCATCTTCTTTATTTGGAACATCAACTGCTGATGTTTTAAAAAAATTCACAGCTTACTTAATAACTTTTTTCATGATATCTTGCGTGGTTTTATCTCTTTGGACATCAGCTCTTGGTAGAGCTCAAGTTAAAGAAGTTCCAACGATCATTGAAGAGGTTCAAAAATGATCTTGCCTCTAGTCTACTACGGTAACCCTAAACTTCGCTCGAAATGCTTAGAGGTTCAGGAAGTTACTGAAGAGATTAAACAGCTATGTTTAGATATGGTAGAGACTATGGATGCTAACAATGGAGTAGGTCTCGCTGCCGTGCAAGTTGGGAGATTTTTAAGAATCATTGTTATTAGACCTGTTTTAGATGATGAAAATAATGAAATATGTCTAGGAGATGCTGAAATCTATATAAATCCAAAACTATCTGCTCCAGTAGAGAAAACTGAAAAACGTCCAGAAGGCTGCCTTTCAATTCCCTCTCTTCACGAAGAGGTGGAAAGACCAATATCTATTCATTTAGAAGCATTAGATATTGATGGCAACACAATATCTAAGGAAATAAAAGGCTACAAAGCTCGTGAAATTATGCATGAAAATGATCATCTAAATGGTGTTTTATTTATAGATAGACTTCCTGCAAAAAAAAGAAAAGAAATAGAACCCGCCTTAAAAGAGATCAAAGCTAAGTATAATTAAATTCTTGAGTTCTAATTGCGATAGAGACAAAGTTATAAAAATCATTTCTTATTCTTCTATTTGATATAGATGCTTTTGTTAAAAGAAAAAGGTGATATGTCAAAATTAACATTGAAAAAATAAATTGATCTTTATAAGCTCC
>JAAKFW010000089.1 GCA_011064905.1 Candidatus Anoxychlamydiales bacterium
TTTAAGAATAAATTATTATGTATTGCAGTTAGTTAAATCTGGTCATATATATTAAATCTTTTGAAGGTAATTTCACAATTAAAAATTAGCTTCAGTCACATCAAAGTATCATTTCAACTTTGGAGAAAGCTGTCTTTATAACTTTTGGCTTACAAAAACAAGAACTCACTTTACAAAAATATATTTTTTTCAGATAGTTGCAATCTCTAAAAAAAATTATCGGAGGCAAAATGTCGAAATCTCCAAGGTTTATTACAGTCGTTTTATTCTTTGCATTTATACTATTAACGATTCAGTCTTTCTCAATCTCAATGATATCTATTGATGATATTGAAAATGAAGCTCTAATACATGATTGTGTTTCAGTTAAAACGGGAGAATATTACGATAAAAATACCGATTTGATTGTTAAAGGACCTGATAATATTGAAATCGTTAGATATTACAATTCTCATAATGATTTAACTGATTTGGATGGTTGGAGACTCTTTTCTCACTGTTCATTGTTAGTTGGAACCAAAAAGAATAATAAATCCATTAGATATGCGTTCTGCGGAGAACATACGGGTAGTATTTTACCTTATGTTAATAAAGAAAACGAAAAATTTGTTGTTGATGTAATGGAATCTCAAGGACTTGTTAATAATGCTAAAGAGATTAGCGGTCAGACTAATTATAAAAACAATGTAATAACAAATGACAAAGAAAATGATTTATTTGTCTTAAAAACTGGAAATGGCTCCAAGAAATACTATAGGGAGCTTGATAAAAAAACTGGTAATGAATTAGATAAAGCTCTTTTTGAAAAAGAAATATTTAATAGATTGGAAAAATTAATAGATAACTCTAAATATTATTATTTGGAATATGAAATTTTACCAAGTGGGAATAAAATTTTTTATCAATACGATGAGAGAGGAAGAGTAATAAAAATTGAAGCTAAAAATGCTTTAGAAGACAATGTTTTTGGCTGGGTAAGTATAGATTATGAGTTATTGGATAGTAAAAGTAAAATTACAATAAAAGCGAGTGATAGCCAAGAAGTGAGCTATTATTTTGATGATTCAAATAGGAATAGTACTAACTCTAAATATCTTTTAGAAAAAGTTAAAAGTACAAAAAATCCTGAAATTAATTATTCATATCTTGAAAATGGCAAATATTTAATAAAAAAGGAGACTCCTGAAGGTAGATATTTAGAAGTAGATTATTATTTTAATGAGAGCGAAAAAAATCATGGAAAAGTTCAAGCTTTAAATATTCCTTCTAATGATGGAAAAGAAAAAATCAAACTTTATAGTTTAACTTATGAGTTTATTGAATTTAAAAATAAGGCTCTTAAAGAAGGAATAACAAAAGTTACTAATTCTAAAGGAGCAAAAGGGCTTTATAAATTTAATGCTTTCCTTGAAATAATGAGAATTGAAAAGTATACCGATAATGGGACCTTATACAATGTTAAAAGGAATAAATGGGGAAAAAACAGAGATGCTACCAATCTTTTAGCTGAATTTTATGAGGATAATACTGGAAATATTTTTAAATGTTTAACTTATAAATATGATAATTTTGGAAATATTATTGATGAATGTATCTATGGAAATCTAACAGGACAAAATAAAGATTCTTTAATTCTTAGCTCTATAGGGATACCTTTGAAAAAAGGTAATCAATCCCACCTTAAGAAAAGAAAATATTCGGAAGATGGTTTTAATTTATTAATTCAAGAAGGAGATTCAAAAAGCACTGAGATAAAATATGGATATATTACAGGTACTAATTTACTTGCTAAGAAATTCATCTTATTTCAAGAAAACATTAAAAAACGTTATTTTTATGAATATAACGATAGCGCAACAGTAGTTAATGAAATTGTAGATGATGGGATAGAGGAAGGGGCTAAACAAGCTTATAGTGTAGTTGCAAGATATATCACTGAAATCGAGCCTAATCGAGTTTATCCTAATGTTGGAAATCCGTTAAAAATATCTAAAAAACATTTTGATTCTAAACAGCAAGTCAAGCTTATTAATGAAAAAGTTAATACATTCAACGATTTGGGAGATTTATTATCTCAAGAATTTTTTGATTCCGATGGAAGTTCTTGTTATTCGATAAAAAATGAATATGATCTATCCGGAAAACTGACTTCACATATAGATAAAAGAGGAAGAGAAACTACTTATACTTATGATGCTAATAATAATGTAAGATCTCAAAAATCTAAAGAATCTACTTTAGAATACAAATACGATTATCTAAATAATCTAATAGAAGAAAAGCAAAGTTTTCCTAGCGGAGTAATTTTGATTCAAAAAATGCTATATGATGAAGACTCTAATTTGATTATATCTGAAGATATCTATGGCAATACAACAGAGCATGAGTATGATTGTTTTTCCAGGTTAATAAAAGAAAAGCAACCTAAAATTATAGATGAGAATTGTGAAATTTTAATTCCTCAATTTCAATATGAATATGATGTTTTCGACAACGTTGTACAAGAAAAAGATTCTAAAGGTTATCTTATAAAAAAATCATATAATAGTAGAAACCAACCTGTAACTATTGATTATCCAGATGGATCTCAGGAGATGTTTTCATATGATCTTCAGGGCAGTGTGCATAGAAAAATGTTGAGAGATAGCACTGTTTTTATTTATGAATATGATTATCTTGGAAGAGTTATCACTGAAGAGCATTTTACTCAAACTTGTACGGGACCCGGGTATTGGCTTGGAGACAAAATATATAAATATAATGCTTTTTATCTTTATTGGTTTGGTGAAGGTCAAAATCATAATAGTAGGTATAAAAGAAATCTTCAAGGACAAGTTATTTCAGAATTTGCAACGGAAGATGGTTATATAAATTATGAAAATAAAAGGGGATTTGAAACCGATTATATTTATGATCCTGTAGGTAGAGTTATTGCTGAGAAAAAATGGTATGGTAAAAATGAAAACGAATATTTTTTAATAAAAAGAGAATATGATAAATATGATCAAATTATCGAAGAAACGGTTGTAAATAGAGATAATCAAATTCAAACTATAGAAAGTTTTGAATACGACGATGAAGGAAATTTAACTTCAACTACAAAGGGAAATGTTTTAGCAGAAGAAATAAGCTATAATGATTTTTCTCGGATCTCAAAAATTTCGGATGCAAATAAGCTTGAAACTACATTTCATTATGATTTAGAGAAATTAAATGAATTAGGACAAAAAGTTTTGACTATAACCAAAAATGAGCCAAATGGTAATAAAACTATTACGACTCATGATGCGCATAGTAGAATTCAAAGTATCACAATAGAAGATGCTCATTCTAAGACGATTTCTAAAGCTGAATTATTCTACGATCTTGCAGGTAGTTTATCCTGTAGAATAGATATGATCTTTGAAAATGGTAAAGAAGTTGGAAAAAATCAGACAAAATGGATCTATGGTCCGATGAATAGATTGGAACAATTAATAGAAGCTTCTGGGAGTAAAGAAAATGAGAGAATCACAAAATTTGAATATAATGAATTTGGACAATTGATCAAAAAGTATGTCCCTGGATTAAAAACACCAATTATATTTGCATATAGTTATCATGGATCTGCTTATGGAGAAACGCCTTATTCGCCACTTTTGGGGATTTCATATCCCATACTAAAACCAAATACTGAAAATAAACTCATTGAAACAGATAAGAAAGCAGAACATAAGATTTCTTTTGATAATTATGGAAATATCGTAAAGGCTAGATCCCCCAATGGTGTAATTATTGAAAGACGATATGATTGCTTGAATCAATTAATTAAAGAAAGCATTCAACAGAAAGATAGGTTATATGAAATTGAATATGAAAGAGATAGACTGGGCAGAGCAATTGGAATAAAATTACCTGATAAATCTAAGATAAAATATACATATGATGGATGTTTTCCAAAAAATGTTATTCGATTAGGATCTGATGGTTATGAAATATACCAACATACATATGACAAATTTGATGGAAGAGGAAATTTATTAGAGGAAACTTTAATTGAAAATGCCGGTAAGAGAAAGAATTTTTTCGATAAGTTAGGCAGGAAAACAGGTATTGAAACTCCTTATGAGAGTATTGAAATACCAAAAAATGGTTTTGATAATGATGGAAATGTTTTAAAGATAAAAAAAGATAATGAAGAAAGCTCTTTTTCCTATGATAAGTTATCACAAATAACTAAAGAATCTGGTCAATTTAATCATTCTTATGAGTATGATTCGTTAAACAATATACTTAAAATTGATGATAGCAAATGTAGGGTTGATGAATTAAATAAACTATTGATATATGGAGACGTAAAATTTAATTATGACGTTAGAGGATTTATATCTAGTAAAGAACAAAATGATAAAACTACATTTTTTCATAATAATGCTTTTGGAAATCTGACTTTTATTAAAAATCCAGGTAAATGGGAGGTGAGCTATTGTTATGATGTTTTTGGCAGGAAATTATCTAGAAATTATAAAGCTGATAATGAAGAGATTTCAACAGAAAGATATCTATATGTTGGTAATCAAGAAATAGGTTTGTTAGATTCTAAAAATAATATAATACAACTTAAAGTGTCTGGCGCCGATTATAACCTGGATACAAAAAGAAGTATCTCTTTTGAATTAGAAGAGGGAATATTTGCTCCAACATATGATTTACAAGAAAATGTCGAATCTCTTATTGATTCATATTATATTGAGAAAATAGAAAGCTATAAATATAGTGTTTTTGGAAAGGAAATCATCATTAATGGAGATGATGAACAAGCATCAGAATCTTGTGTTAACAATCCATGGAGATTTGCTTGTAAACGAAAAGATGAGACTACAGGATTAATTGATTTTGGATTAAGAGATTATGATCCGAATATTGGAAGATGGATTAACCCGGATCCAATAGGATTTGCAGATGGTATGAATCAATATGCATTTGTCCTCAATAATCCTTTGAAGTATATAGATCTTTGGGGAACATCCAGACATCATGGATATAAACAGTGCAATAGTTTCGAGGAATATTTTTATGACAATAGAACGAATGAAATAAAAAAAGGGGGAGATGTTTTTCTTGTTGGGGGCCAGGCTGTAGTTGTAAATGATCATTTAGAATTAAGTGGAAACTTTAACGATTTATTGAGAGATAGTATAGGATTGGCGGCTGATGTTGCAGATTCAACCCTTGGTTTATTAGAAATAGTGACAGGTTTTATTGGTTTGGGAGGTTCTGGGACTTTTGAAATAGGAACATTTGGGATTGGAACTCTAGTAGCAGCTCCAGTTGCTGCAGGATCAGCACTTTTAGTTGTTGATGGAGCTAGGAGGATTGGGAGTAGGTATAGTTTATTTAAAAAAATAAATGATAGGATTGAAAATGATGTTGGACAAAAGAAATTTGAAAAAAAGCGAAAAAGTATAGGAAAAGATCAAGCTAAATCTAAACATATAATTGAAAAAAATGACGGAGAAACAAGTTCTATAACGCATCAGGTAACAAAAAATGGGAAAATTATACATCAGCATCAAAAATATATAGGTAAATATGGAAGTGAAAGGCAATTTCCTGATGAATGGATAGAATATCCATCAATTAAATAACAGGATATTTATGATAAGAGAAAAAAAAGATTTTGAAAAAAAAATATTAGAACTATTTAAAAAACTTTTAGAAGAGAAAAATAGTAAATTTGCTAAAAAAAATATAACATATAAATCTCCTGAGTTACATTTTTTAAAAGAAAAAGATGATGATTATACATCTGAAGTACGTACTTATTTTTATCAGAATAAAAAATTAATAGATGCAATAGAATTTTTTGTTTTTTTTGATGGCAAACCTCAAGCTACGAAAGCAGAGTTTGAAATATGGATTATTGAAGAGTTAAATAATATTAGCTTAGGGTGGCATGAAAATACTTAATAAAAGATCAATGAAATGATTGGCTTATGTGTCCTGTTTGCATCGATGCATGACAATCGAAATCGGTTGCAGGTATGGTTTGTCCAAAATGCAAGAATGTGTTTCATAATCCACGATATAATGAAAATTGCTTCTTATGATCTAAGCTAACCTAATGGCATTTAGGGTTCAACAGTCTTAGTTGCTGCTGGATCAGCGATTTTAGTTGTTGATGGAGCTAGGAGGATTGCAAATAGTAATGCTTTATTTAGAAAGGCTTCTAAAAATATTGGGACTTCAAAACCAGAATTTAAAAAACCAAAATCTCATATTAGCGGTAAAGAAGGAGCTAAAAATGCTCCTAGTTGGGCAAAAGG
>JAAKFW010000009.1 GCA_011064905.1 Candidatus Anoxychlamydiales bacterium
TATATTAAATATACCAAAGAATGAATAAAATATACCCGCAAAGGTATATTGCATCAGCAAAATATTTGAAATAAATATGGATGCTAAAAAATTAGGAAAAAAAATTAAGTTAGCTAGGGTAGAGCTTGATATGACTCAAGCTGATTTAGCTAAAGCTACAGAGATAATGCAGAAGAGTATTTCAAGATATGAAACTGGATTATCCTTGCCATCATTGGAGAGTTTAGAGAAGATAGCTAAGAAATTGAAAAAGCCTTTTGGATATTTTTTGGATGAATGATAAAAATCTTTTTTTAATGTATTATGAAAATTTATGTTTGGTTCTTTATTTTTTTTAATTTAATTGCAGGAGAAGCAATGAGTCATGATATCCAAAGAATACAGCATAGATCTTTTACATTTATAGACCTTTTTGCAGGTATAGGGGGATTTCATCTTGCTCTTCATCAATTAGGCGGAGAATGTGTATATGCAAGTGAATGGGATGCAAATGCACGAAAAACTTACGAATATAATTTTAAAAATATTTCACCTTTGATTTTTCAAAAGGATTTATTTCGCGAAGATATAACGTTAGAAGAAAATCAAGAGATCATTCCTGAAAATTTTGATATATTATGCGCGGGCTTTCCTTGTCAGCCTTTTAGTCAGGCAGGATTTAAAAAAGGTTTTTCCGAAACAAGAGGCACTCTTTTTTTTGAAATTGCTAAAATAATAAAAAATAAACAACCTAAAGCATTTTTTTTAGAAAATGTTCGTCATCTTCTAAATCACGACAACGGAAATACTTTTAAAACTATCTGTAATATTTTAGAGAATGAGTTGAATTATTCAATTTTTTATAAAATTATGAAAGCTTCCGATTATGGGCTTCCAACTTATCGTCCTAGAATCTATATAGTGGGGTTTCGGAAGGATTTGAACATTACTTCTTTTAATTTTCCTTCACCGATCCCTTTAAAGATTACTATGAAAGAAATATTTAAAGGTGAATGTTCAAGGGAAATAGGGTATACTTTACGGGTTGGTGGACGCGGCTCGGGATTGTATGATAGGAGAAACTGGGATTCCTATTTGGTAAACGGAGAAATTCATCGAATTACCTCTAACGAAGCAAAACTAATGATGGGTTTTCCTGATGATTTTTTCTTTCCTGTCTCTGAATCTCAGGCTCTCAAACAATTAGGGAATAGCGTTGCAATAGATCCTATAAGAATGACAGCAGAGGCAATGCTGAATGTAATGAATGAAAGTAAGAGAAATAATTATGCAATTGAGTGCAAATAAAGGAGAATGGAGTGAGTTTTATGCTTTTCTCAAAATTTTATCAGATAAAGTTCTATATTCGGCAGATGAAGCTTTAGCTTTAATTCCAAATTCGTTTCTAAAAGTTTTAAGTATCATTCGGCAAGAAGGCTCAAGTGAACTTATCTATGAAATTGATGAAGGCCAAGATAAAATTATTATAAAATCGAATTCTAAGGTTTTAGCGGTTATACCGATTTTTAAAATCACTGGAAAATTATCTAGTATTCTAAAAAGAATTAAAGAAGGAGCTTCTTCAAAAGGAGCCTTTAAAATAGCTGATGTTCAAGATATTATGAAGGAACTTCATTGTAAAAAAATAAAGTCTCCATCTTCAAAAAAGGCTGACATTTCTTTGAAAATTGAAGATCCTAATACAGGAACTAAACCTATAAGAGGATTTAGCATTAAGTCCAAAATAGGAGGTATGTCGACATTATTTAACGCTTCAGGTGCAACTAATTTTGAATTTGAGATCGTTAGTAAGGGAGATCAAAATAAAGATAAAGCAAAAATCGGGTTAAATCGGATTCTTACTAAAAATGAAAGGTTGAAGTTTGTTCAGACTCAAGATGTAACCTTTAGTCAAAATTTAATGATGATCGATTCCCATATGCCCGAAATCGTTGCTGAAATGGTAAAGGGTTATTATCTGGGGCTTCAAACTACTGTTCAAAAATTAGCACTTCATGTTGAAAAAAAGGATCCATTGAATATGGGTAATCATAAACATTTTTATGAACACAATGTGCAAGAATTTCTTTTAGCGGTTGCGTTTGGTATGCAGCCTTCTAAGGTTTGGAATGGAAATTATGAAACGCATGGCGGTTATATTGTGGTTAAAGAAAATGGAGAATTAGCGTGTTATCATGTCTATGATCGAGAGAAGTTTAAAAAATTTCTTTTTATGAATACCAAATTTGAAACGCCGAGTACAACTAGACATAAATTTGGACAAATTTATGAACGCGAAGGGAAAAAATATATTAAGCTGAATTTACAAATAAGATTTAAAAACTAAGTTATGGTGGATAAATTTGATAAAAAAACCCGAAGTCGGGTTATGGCTGCCATAAAAAATAAGAATACTAAGCCAGAAGTAAATATTCGAAAAGCCTTATTTGCTAAAGGATTGAGATATAGAATTCATAATAAAAAATTACCAGGCTGTCCTGATATTGTTTTTCCTAAATATAAAGCAGTCATTTTTATCCATGGTTGTTTTTGGCATAATCATGATTGTAAACACGGTCAATTACCGAAAAGTAATGTTAATTTTTGGGAGGAAAAACTTCAAAAAAATGTTGAGAGAGATAAAAAAAATATACAGATACTTAAATATATGGGATGGAAAGTTAAAATTATCTGGTCTTGTAAACTGAAAAATAAGAAGGAATTTCAATCAATAGATTACGCTAATGATATCGTTGAATGGATTAAAGATATGTGTTGAAGAGTTTTTTATTTAATAAGTGTTAGCAGTTGTGGTATGATATTGCTGATTTTTATTTCTTTATCAGTATATTAATAATTTGATGGCAAAGCACCAACTATCCGAGCATTTTAATGCTTTATTTTACAAAATAAATCCTAAAGATACATATGAAAAAAAAGCATCTAATGCATATCAAACAATTAAGTATATTATTTCTAATTTTCATGGTCCTTTAAAAGCTCTCAATCCTGATTGTTTTATACAAGGTTCATATAAACAACAGACAGCAATTCATTCAATAAATGATCTTGATATAATTGTTCTTTGCAAAAAAAACTTAGCTGGAAATCAAAGAAAAAATAGAGATGAGCTTTTCCAAATGGTTGCTGACCCTTTTTTATCTGATTATAGATACAAAGATAAAGTTTGTTATAATGCTAATAGCATGTGTATTAAGATTGATCATGCTATTAGGATAGAAATCCTCCCTACTATTAAAAGAAAGTTTGAAGAAGAACCCTTTTATTTGTTTCGTCCTGAAAAGAACAGATGGGAAAGAGGCTATGCTAGACGACATCAAGAACTTCTATCTTATAAAAATAAAGGTAATTTAAATTTTATTCCTGCAATAAAATTGTTTAAACATATTCGTTCAATATTTAAAATTGAATCAGTATCTTTTCATATTGAATGTTTATTATATAGTTTGCCAACTAAGTGCTTTTTAGGTTCTCCAGTAGAATATATGACAAAGTTGCTAAATTATATTGCAATTCGAAACGTAGATAAATGGTATGAAAAATCAATTAAAACTCCATGTGAAGAACGATGTTTATTTAATAATTTAGAGTGGAATTTAACTAATTGGAGGTTCTTTCATGAAATTATTTCTAGTTTAGCTCCATTAGCTAATGAAGCAATACGTGTGCAAAATCAGGTTAGAGCTATAGCGTTATGGCAAAAAATTTTTGGATCTAATTTTTTCCCTTCAAAGGTAGAGTCATGAAAAAAATTCTTTCAATAAATGGCGGTGGAATAAAAGGTACTTTTGCGGCAGCATTTTTAGCAAGCATTGAAGATACTTTAAAAAGTCCTGTAGCAGATTATTTTGATTTGATAGTTGGTTCTTCTACTGGAGGCATTATTGCTTTAGGACTAGGGTTAGGATTAAGTGGTAATGATATTTTAAATTTTTATAGGCAAGAGGGACCAAATATTTTTGCAGTAAATAATATATCAAAATATTTTAGGTGGATATTTACTTCTAAATTTGATGATCAACCTCTTAAGCAGGCATTGCATAAATCTTTTGAAGATAAAAAATTAGGGGATAGTAAAAAACGTTTAATTATTCCATCGTTGAGTTTAGAAACAGGAGATTTGTATTTATATAAAACTGCTCATCATCCTCGTTTGGAATTTGATTATAAAGTTAAGGCAGTAGATGTTGCCTTAGCTACTTCAGCTGCGCCTACTTATTTTCCCATTCATCAAATAAAGGGTACTCCCTTTATTGATGGAGGAGTCTGGGCAAACAATCCTACAGATATAGCAATTATAGAAGCAATATCTGTTTTGAATTGGAATAAATCAGAAATTAAGGTTTTGAATCTAGGCTGTACTTATTCTCCTTTTGATGTGGAAAAGCTTAGAAAATCAAAAAAAAATAAGTATTCAGGCATATTTCAGTGGGCTAAAGGAAGGAAACTACTTAAAGTTTTTATGGAAAGTCAAGAAAAAGCTTCTTTAGCAAAAGGGCAGTTGTTAGTTGGCAAAGAGAATGTTTTTCATATTAATCCTGTGGTTCCTGAAGGAAGATATTCCTTAGATAATGCAACAGAAATAGAATCTCTAATCGGATTAGGACAAGAAAAAGCTCGAGAAGCTTTTCCAGATCTTAAGAATGCTTTTTTTCAAATAAAGGCTGACGATTTTGTTCCATATAAAACCCTTCGTTAATCAGTTGCTTGAGTCAATCCTTTCCGAATAGTTTTATAACTAATTTTCAATCGTACTGCTATTTCATTGTTTGTTAAATTCAAAGCTTTTAATTCTCTAATTTTCGGAGCTAATTTTTGATAAAGAGGGATATTTTCATTCATAGTAATTTTAATCTTCACTGGAATTCGTGCCCTTGCCCCCTCTGTCAGCGTAGTTGTTGCTTTCAACTAAACTATAAATGAGTTTATTTAAATGCAGACCAAATATTCAAAAAGCTTTAAAAAAGAAGCATTAAAAAAAGAGAGCCTTGGTTGCTCTTTTTAGCTAGCATCTAGGGCTTGCAATTTCAACGTCTAAAAATCTACATATGTAGTAAAGAATTTTTTAAGGATATTGACTCATCAATTTGATTTTTTCTAGCTCTTTTTTTTTTCTTTATTTATACTTTGTAGTGATATTTTAAGGTATAGAATAATGACCACGTTTTGTGAAATGGAAAAAAATATTACAAAAAAAGTTTGCAATATTCAATTGTCTCCTTATGAAAGATTACTCATGGATAAAGATGATAATAGTTTATTGAATCGGTTATTTCGTGCAGATTGGAGGGAAGGATGGTTCTATTTAGCTGCATCTAAAATAGATGTTGAAAGGAAGCCAACTCTAAGATACTGGCAAAATATCACCTCTCATTATTTAACTAACTTATGCCATCTTCCAGCTGAAATGGATTTTGTACCATTAAAGCTTCCTGGAAAAGAAGTGTTAGAAAAATGGGTGCTTGATGCTCCTCCAATGTCTGGAGGTGAATATTTATCAGAGGATATGATAGAAAAACTGTGGAATTCTCTAAATATTTGGGTTAAGAAAGATATTGAAAAAAGTGGTGGTATTAATTCTTTTATCAAAAATAAGGCGCCCAAGTGGAATCAAGTAGGAAGAGTTTGTTTTCATTTAGCTGAAAATAAAAATAGCTTAGATTTTCCTTTTGCTTTTTTAGCTACATATTCTACAGGCTTTTCACAAAGTAATAAAATTAAATATTTACCATTAAGTAAAGCTTTAGAGCAATATATTGGGGAAAATAATAAGCAAACATTAATAAAATTACTCACCCCTGTCCATAATGCTGCGACGAAATGTTCATGGGTTGCAAATTTAATTGAGTCTAAACAGATTTTCAAGCCTCTTGCTTGGAATGAAAAACAAGCTTTTACCTTGCTTAGCTCAGTTTCAATGCTTGAAGAAAGTGGTTTATCTATAAAAATACCGGATTGGTGGAAAAAGAGAGCCCGGCCTCAAGTTTCTGTTACAATCGATTCTGATAAGAAACCTAAATTAGGTTTGGATAGCATGTTGGAATTTAATATTAAAGTTGCTTTAGGAGATGAAGAGCTAACAGATGAAGAGCTAGAACAAATTATTAATCATGGCACAGGTCTTGTTTGTATTAGAGGTAAATGGGTAGAGGTTGATGGCGAAAAACTTAAAGAAGCGATCGAACATTGGGAAAATTTAAAACGAAATTATCCGGATGGAGGGATTTCGTTTATTGAGGGTATGCGCTTATTAGCTAAAGCTCCAATAGATTTGCAAGAAGATGAAGAACTGCAAGAAGAGAGTTACTGGACTCATGTTTCTGCTGGGGAAAAACTAAAACAAACTCTGCAACTTTTAAGAGATCCCTCTAAAATATCAAATAATTTTGATGTTAAAGGACTGCAAGCTACCTTAAGGCCTTACCAAAAAGCCGGGTTAGATTGGTTATATTTATTGTCTGAACTAGGATTGGGAGCATGTCTTGCTGATGATATGGGCCTTGGAAAAACTATTCAGATTCTTGCTTTACTACTTTTACAGAAACAAAAATCAAAAAATAATCCTTTAAATCCCTCATTATTAATTTTACCAGCATCATTGTTAGGTAATTGGAAGAGAGAGGCGACGAGTTTTGCTCCCTCTTTGAATCTTTTTTTTATGCATCCATCTGAGCTTGATAGAAATACATTTTTAGAATTTACAAAAAATCCAAAAAAATATTTACAAGATGTACATTTAGTCATAACCACATATTCCATGATAACAAGATATGAAATGTTTAGTGATGTAATTTGGAACTTAATTGTACTTGATGAAGCTCAGGCAATAAAAAATTATTCAACAAAACAAAGTAGAACTATTAGAAAGTTAAAATCAAAATCCCGAGTTACATTGACTGGAACTCCAATCGAAAATAGTTTATTAGATCTTTGGTCTTTATTTGATTTTTTAAATCCCGGATTATTGGGATCTATAACGCGTTTTAAATTATTTATTAAGAGTTTAGAAAATCAAAAAGGTCGCTACGATTCTCTTCGAAAATTAGTTAATCCCTATATTCTTCGAAGAATGAAAAATGATCCAAAAATTATTTCAGATCTCCCAGATAAAATAGAGACTTTAACTTATTGCCAATTGACCAAAGAACAAGCGAAATATTATCAATCTATTGTGGATAGTTTAAAAAAGACTTTAGAAGAGATTGAACCAAAGTCTCGCAGGGGAGTCGTGCTTCAAACTATTTTGCGTCTTAAACAAGTTTGTAATCATCCAAGTCATTATTCCGGAGAGGGAGATTATAATTCGTCTCATAGCGGAAAATTTCGCCGTTTGGCTGAAATATGTACTGAATTAGCTCTGAGACAAAATAAGGTTTTGATATTTACACAGTTTCGTGAAATCATCGATCCCTTGGAAGAATTTTTGAGCTCAATTTTTAAAAAAAGAGGCCTCATATTACATGGAGCTACGCCGATCAAAAGTCGTAAAAATATTGTAGAAGAATTTCAAAAAGAAGATGGTCCTCCATTTTTTATACTCTCTCTTAAAGCCGGTGGAACAGGATTGAATCTAACCGCAGCATCACATGTAATTCATTTTGATAGATGGTGGAATCCTGCGGTTGAAAATCAAGCAACGGACAGAGCTTTTCGAATAGGGCAAAAAAATAATGTGCAGGTTCATAAGTTTATTACTCAAGGTACTATAGAAGAAAAAATAGATGAGATAATAACTTCAAAAAAGCGTTTGGCTAGTGAAGTTTTACATAGTTCTGATGAAGTAAAAATTACAGAACTAAATGATGATGAGTTAATAAAGTTAATATCGCTTGATATTGAGCGAGCTCAAGTAGTTTAATAAATTTTAGGTGAAGATTATGTTTAGTTGGAGTCCATATGTTTCGGTAGCTGAAAGGAAAGCAAAAGCTATAAAGAAAATTAATCAACTTCGTAAAAAAGGAAAAACCATCTACCCGGTAGAGCTGCAAACTCGAACCATAGTAACAAAATTTTGGGGTAAGTTGTGGTGTAAACATTTAGAGTCATTCTCTGATTTTGAAAATAGATTACCAAGAGGACGAACTTATGTGCGAAATGGAAGTGTTTGCCATTTAGAAATAAAGAAAGGCTGTGTAGATGCTATTGTTTCCGGTGGTGACCTTTATAATGTACATATTAAGGTAGAAGAACTCTCAAGTACAATATGGAACAAAATCAAAAAGAAATGTTTAAATCAGATAGGATCAGTTTTAGAATTATTAAGAGGAAAGATATCTGATCATGTAATGAAAGTTATTGCAGATCAAGATGCCGGGTTGTTTCCAAAAGCGGATGAAATTAAATTTGAATGTGATTGCCCTGATTGGGCCTATATGTGTAAACATGTAGCAGCTGTCCTATTCGGGATTGGTCATCGTTTAGACTCAGAGCCGGAACTTTTGTTTCAGCTGCGCAATGTTGATGTTACCCAACTAACAAATATGGATCTTAGTCATTCAATTGAAAAATCGGATAATGAACTTCTCGGTAATAATCTTTCAGATATCTTTGGAGTTGAGTTTGATGAGATTAAAAAAGAGTCTTTTGTTGATAAACCCAAAAAAATAAAGAAGAAGAGTAAAGCAAGAGTAAAAAGAAATTCATTTAAAATTTCTAGTTTTCAGTTAATAAAAACACGAAAAAAATTAGCTTTTAGTGTTAGTGAGTTTGCTAAAATAGCAGGCGTTTCTTCCGCCTCAGTTTATAGATGGGAGAATTCAAAAGGAACTCTAAATTTACAAAAACGTTCTAAAAAAAACATAAAGAGACTAATGAAAAAAGATGATTAAAAAATGGATATAATTGCTACTCTAATTTTGATCTTAAAAACGGTAGGTTAAAGCTTAAATTTTTTGTTAAAAGTTACTTAAACCCAGAAGGGAAGGGCGATATGACTTGAATTGGTTGCTGATTCATCCGTCATTTGAGTCAATTCGAACTTATAAGATCTTCTCTAACTTTCGTTAGTTCTTCCATATTCAACCTCTGTAGTAGCATAAAATAGGTCGATTTCTTCATCTTTTATTAACTTTAGAAAAGAATTCACTTTTTCTTTTTTCATAATAAAAGAAATTTTAACGGGGACATTACTAGCTAATTCAAAAAAATGTTCTTCTTGAATTTTTCCAAAGTGTCCGTATCCTGCAATTGCACGAAACACATTTCCTCCTGCAATATTATTTTTTTTAGCTAGCTTTAACAGCCAATCGTATAGAAGAATACCTTTGTGTTTTTGTTTTTCATAAGTATAGATTTTTAAACAAACGTATTTCATAAGCTCTCCTAATAGCTAAGTACTTTTACTGAGTAGAGGCCTAAAAAGGTTGCAAAAATGCTGCCCGCTACATGAGAAGTAATCATAATCGATGACCATAAATACTGGCCATGAGTAAGTAGGGTTAGAGTTTCTGCTGAGAATGTTGAGAATGTTGTTAAGCTTCCTAAAAATCCAGTAGCTATTGCTAGTTTCATCGTATTAGGAAAAAAGCTTTGATCTTTTATTAAACCCATAAAAATACCCATCAAAAAACCACCTAGAATATTTGCAAAAAATGTTCCAAGAGGCATTGTTGGAAATATAGAGTTCATTGAAAGCCCAAGGCCATAGCGGAGAAGAGCCCCTAGTGAAGCTCCGATACATATTGATGCTATTTGTGATATAATCATAAAAATATCTGTTTAGAGAGTCAGTAATTTTTTTTATTGTATATAGATGTTACTTCCTTTTATTTTAATAGAAACTTTTCTATCATCCCTTAGTATTTTAAGTCTTGTTTTGTATGTACTATATTTTTGTCCGTAATTTTTATTATTCTCAACTCTCCATCTAATTGTATAATGGCCAGGTTTAAGTGTGCTATAAAATTTTTGACCAAATATAGAGGGAGTATTTAAGGTGACTCTTCTTGATCCTATTTGAACTTCTACTACTTTTTGTTTTTCGGTGTCATAAACTTCGCTTTCAATTCTTGTATAATAATCATCAGAGTAAGAATTTTTCCTATAGTAGTGCATTTTTGGAGCTTTTTCATATCTAAATTTAAAGCTAGAGTAGATTTTTTTAAAAACATTATCTTTTCTCGGAGTTTGATTAGTGGCTATGATGAGTAAAAAAAGAATAATTGAGCTGATAGCAAATGCAAAAAGTAGTTTAAAGAATTTTTTCATTTTTCGATCTCACAGTTAAGTTAATTCTTTATCTCATTAATATATTGCAGAACTGCTTTCTTTAAAGAAAGTATATAGTGAACTATTTTAGCTTATCTACATAATTTCAATAAGCTGAATATCAAACTCAATATCTTTTCCGGCAAGTGGGTGGTTTGCATCAAATGTGATATCTTTATCTGTCATATCAATTACTTTTACTAAAATTATCTGTCCGTCTGGTTGTTGAATTTGCAATTGTTGGTCCTTTGTAATCTCTAAGTTTGGAGGAAGCTCAGATTTGTCAACGGTAGTTATAAGCTCTTCTGCATAAGGTCCAAAAGCATCTTCTGATAGCAAACTGATGATTTTTTTTTCTCCAGCTTGCATGCCTATGAGAGCATTTTCAAAAGCTGGTAAAATCTGACCATCTCCGACAGTAAATACTAAAGGATCCATTTGAGTTAAAGAATCAAAAATTATTAAGTCTTGAGCTTTAGCTTTATAGTGAAGCTTTACCGTATCTCCCATTTTCACTAGGCTTGACATTTTTTCCTCCAAAATATAGGTGTTTATATTTTTTTGTTTATTGAAGGGAGATTAATTAGTCAATGTTTATTTAGAAAAAATTTGAAAAGAAATTTGCAATCTATTAAATCTAAATTAGAAAGATAAAAAAACAATTTTAGGCAATTTTAATGAAATGGCTTGTATTGGTATTAGCTTTTTGTTTGACTAGCTGTCACTTCCCAAGCAATATAGCAATGGAAGGATCTGGAGGCAGGAACACTTATAATATAGAAGTTCAAAAGACTAATGCCGAAGAAATGCTACTCAATTTGGTGAGATTAAGATACTTTGACTCTCCATTTTTTTTAGAAGTATCTTCTGTAACTAATCAATTTACAATGAGGAATTTAGCAGTGGCTAGCATCAAGCTTCCTGGGTTTGATAAAATAAATCCAATGAGCCTTGGAGGAGAGACAATGTGGACTAATCAACCGACTATTCAATATTCGCCACTTCAAGGCAAGGAATTTGCAAACCAGCTAATGCAACCTTTAGATATCAATACAATTCAACAAGTTATTTACTCTGGCTGGGAGATTGCAAGAGTTTTCTCTTTAACTGTTAAAAATTTTCAAGAGTTTCCTAATATTCCAAGAGAAGGGCTCGATCCCGATGAACTCGTTAAACACAAAAAGTTTCATCAACTTATTAAATTAATGACTGAGCTTCAACTAAAAGGCGATCTACAGATTGGAATTGGGCAGAGCAAACCAGAAGAGACTAACAAGCCAAATCTTCAATTTGCTTTTCCAGCTGATAATAAAATTAGCGAAGAGATGGCAGGGCTACTATCTACAGAAAAAAGCGTTAATGGAAAATATGTACTCAATGTGGTCGTTGGATTTGATGAAAAAGGAAATATTGGGCTGCTTCCAAGATCACTTCTCTCTTGCATGCACTATTTAAGCAAAGGTATTATAATTCCTCAAAAAGATATTGATGATAAAAAAGTGAGTTATTCATCAGTAGTGGAACATAGAACAGAAGATATTGAAAGAATATTCAAAGAGTTATTAATTGTATGTTCTTCAGAAAAAAAACCAAAACATCCATATGTTTCCATTAAATATAGAGATTTTTGGTTTTATATTGAAGATGATGATCTTCACTCTAAAAAGACTTTTATGTTATTATTAGAGTTATATAATTTACAATCAGGCAGAGGTCCGGAGAAAGGTCCTATTTTAACCCTGCCACTTGGAGTTGGCTAGTGAAAAATGTAGATCTTTTAACCGTTTTTTTTGCATCTGCTATATATATGGTATTGTATATACTGTGGTACTCTAATGTTTTGTTTGGAAAAGTCTATGAAAAGATTTTAAAAACTACTAAAAAAAAACCGCCTTTTTATCATTATTTTTTGCTTTTTATATTTGTTTTTGTAATATCATATGTTATGGCTCTTTTTGAAGTTTTAATGGGAGTTACAACTTTTTTTGACGGTATCTTTTTAGGATTTTTAATTTGGCTTGGATTTATTGCCACCCATAGTCTTTTTTTAGTAGTATCATTTAAAAAAAGTTTTAAACTTTTTTGTTTGGATAATCTATTATATCTTTTAGCTTTGATGATTGTAGGAGCGATATTAGCGGGCTAATTGTCTTATATGGTTTAAATGAGATTCTTTTTTATTCCCATTGATTTTTATATCAGCGATGATGGGCAGATGATCTGATGCTATTTTTGCATTTTCATAAATATAGCCATGAATTATTCTTGCTCTATATCCTGCAAATATATAATCGATCTTCTCTTTTGGGTCATCAGATGGATAGCTGTAATATCTTTTATGCTTCAAAGAGAGTTTTAAAGGAGCTGATTCTTTAAACCCTAGATGCAGTATTGTAGGGATTGTAGTTTCATTTTGTAAATCGAAAGATTTTTTATCTACAAACCAGGGGGCATCTTGAAGATATAAGCCATCTTTTGTTGATGCTGATGGTGCGATAGAGTTGAAATCTCCTCCGATTATTGTAGGAGTGTTTTTATCTCTTAGCCAGAGTTTTTTAATTTTTTGAATTTGCAGTTCTCTTTCATTTTGAGACCAAGGATCTAAATGTAGATTTATTAGGTTAATTTTTTTGCCACGTAAGTTAATTACACATTTTTGAGCTCCATGTGGATCATATAGCCATTTTGTGAAAAATGGCATGTACTTAGCATAATCAAATACAATAGCCTCGCTATACTCTATTGGATACTTTGATAATATTGCTTGGCCGTGTGCAATTTTCCCAAAAACCTTATGAAAATTTATATGAACTTTTCCTTTTAAAGTTGTGGCTTTAGATAAATAGTTATACCCAGCTTTTGTAGCTAAAAAGCTTGCTTGATCAATATAATGAGATCTTTTAGAAAGAGAATCTACCTCTTGGAGTAAAACTATATCAGCATCTATATCTCTTAAAATTTGAGCAATTTTATCCAATCTTTTTACATAACTAGCTTTATCGATATAGGGAGAGTCTGTTGCGAGGCCAATACCGAAATGAATATTGTAAGATGCAACTTTAAAAATAAATGATTTTGAATTATCTCTGTCATTTTTAATAACATTTAAAACCGTTATTTCAGGATTGGATCTTTTAGGAAGACCGGGACTTTCATTCCACCAAAGAAAAATAAAGAAAAGAAAAAGGATAGTTGAAAAACAAGATAATAACAGAAAAAATAATAATCTTGTCTTTTTCATTATGCCCCTATTATTTTTTAATAATAAAAACAAAAAATATCTGCAACAAAATAACTTAAAACTGAAAAGAATTTAGATTGACTTTTAAGGTTTTTCTATATAGAAATAATATAAAGTAAAGGTTAGGCTTAATGGAAAGAACCCCAAAAAAAGTAAATTATCTAATTATTACAGCATCAGGTGGAGCTGGAAATTTGCATGGAGCTAAAGCTCAAAAGCAGATATTAGAAAAAAACGATCCAAACGCAAATGTAATCACAAAAGATTTTATGTTAGACTGGCTAGGTGTGCTTATGGGTAACTTTGGAGTATATGCTTGGAATACTGCTCAAAAGAAAGGAAGCGTAAGGCTTCAAAAGTTTTTGGGAAATGGGATAAGGATTTTAAATATTATATTTTGGCCTAGAATATTTTTTTCAGCTTACCAAGACCTATTAAAGTATGACATTGACTTTGTTTTTCATATGCAGGCTTTGGGAGCGCCGGCAATTCTAAAAGCAATAAGACTATATAATAGAGTAAAAAAGAAAAAAGTTGAGTTAAAAATAATTTTTACAGATCTTCCAGCTTGTAAGTCTACTCATTATTTCAAGCCTATCAGAAGACTCTCAAAAAAGGATAAAAAATATCTTTTGATTTCTTCGATTAAACCTCCTTTAAAAAAAGATCAAACAGAAGAGGAGTTTTGGAATGAAAACTGCAGAATTTCCATGGATAGGGTCTGCTACGATCCATATCCAGTAAGAGAGAGTTTTTATAAATTAGAAAATAAAAAAAGAGAAAATATTGATTATAAAATTAATATAAATTTCTCAAATGATCTTGAGGGGAAATTAATAGAAGAGATGTCTAAAAAAGGAAACTCTCATTTTATTAAAAACGAATCTTCTATTGAATATACAATTAAGCCTAAAGATTTTTTAATAACGATTATTTTGGGATCAAAACCTTGCTTTAAAGCTATCTATAAATATATTTATGATCTAACTCAGTTTATGAAAAAGAACTCAATCAAAAAAAATATAATAATTTTCCCATATTGCTCTGCTACCAAAGATCCTGTAATTAAAAAACTTCATAAAATGATTATGAAGATAGATGAGTTTCCAAGTAATTTAACTATAGCAGCTATGTCTTTCCAAAAGGAAGATGTTATAGCAGCTATATATTTTAGAAGTGATCTGACAATAACAAAAAGCGCAGGTCAAACAGCTATGGAACTTATGAAAGTCTCAAAAGCAAAATTCTTTGTTCATACAGAGTGTAATTTAAAAGTTTCAGAAACAACAAACGAAAAGCTTTTAAAGGGCATTCCTGTTTGGGAATCGGGAATAGCAATCTTTATGCAAGAAAAAATGAAAGCTCAGTTAATAAATCCAAAATCATTTATTGATGTTTGCAAAGAGTATTTTGCTTAATAATTAATTAAAAATCTTAAAAGACCTTCCCAATCTCTATTGACAATATATGGTTTTATTTTATCAACAGATATGCCGAGTTCATTTGCAAAATCATCAAGATACATAACAAGTCTATTTCTTAGATCATAGATATCCATTGTTTGAGCATAGTCCTTAACAAACTTGGTTCTTATAAAATAGTCGTCAAAAATCACTGCCATATGCCCTTTTAATTCAGGGTGAGAGAAGATATAGCCTACGAATCTAAAAGGATGAATATATCTAAGTTCATCTCCCATTTTTGTTAACCTTTTCTCATGATGTAAAAGAAGAGCTATTTTTCCATTAATACCCAAGGTAGTAATCAAATCGTCTATTTTTTTTTCATCTTCAAACGTTCTTGGTAGTTCTTGATATGAAACTTGTTTTTCGTTTTTCGGAGGTAGTTTTACAATGGCAGAGAGTATTCCTGCTTTTGAAAAAGCGAGATGATATTTAATACTTTGATTATAGATAGTTTTTTCTTCAATAATTTGATGTTTTTGAATATCTTGAATGTTTGCATCCATTGGTAACATAATAACTCCAATTTTTTTTAAGTAGATAGCTAACTCTAGCTTACTATATAATTATAAAAAAGTGAAAATTAAAAAAAAAGATTTGAGTGAAATTTTTTAAGTTATGCATTAAAACTCTTTTTATGGTTGCTTTGATTTTAGGCTTCTCAAAGTCTTGGCAGCTAATAACAGATGGTTTTAGAATAGACAAAATCAATTCATCTTTACCTAAAAAGGCTTTTTCAAATGATGTAATTGATCCTGAAATAAGTAAGATATTTGATCAAAAATTCAAATACCTATCTAAGGGCTGTCAAACCTATGTATTTAAAAGTTTAGATGATAACTATGTTATAAAATTTATAAGATACCATAGGTATAAAATACCTCTATGGCTAAGGGTTTGTACGTTTTTTGATGTCTATCGAAATAAAAGACTTTGTTACAAAGATAAATTATTAAAAGACTCGTTAAAAAGCTATGAGATTGCATCTAATTTTTTAAAAGACGAAACAGCGATAATCTATGTGCATCTTGATAAAACTAATAATATAAATAAAAAAATTGAGCTCAAAGATAGGCTTGGCAAAAAATATTTAGTTGATTTAGATATAAAAGGTTTTGTTATCCAAAAGAAAGTAAAAACTTTTGAAGATATCTTGATGCAACATAAAAATGATGAAATTGAGCTAAAAAAGCTTGCTAACTCTTTTTTATATACTACACGATCGATCTATAAAAAGGGGTTTATCAACGATGATTATAATTGTGTGAAAAACTCTGGTTTTATAGATGGAAAGGTCATTCACTCAGATGTTGGTAGTTTTCTTCCAAAAGAAAATTTAATGGCAAAAGAAAATTTTGAAAAAGAGTTTTTTAGATTTGTTAGATATTTTAAAAAATGGTCAGATAAAAATGCGCCATTTTTATCATCGCATTTAGATGAAAAAATAAAAAAGATGTCTCAAACCCTATAAGAGGCAATTGCGATGTTAAATTTTCATAGAGGATAATTCTCTCAAAAAAACTTTTTTACCCCAAGAAGAAAAATCTGCTCTCTATGAGGAAATTTGAA
>JAAKFW010000090.1 GCA_011064905.1 Candidatus Anoxychlamydiales bacterium
TTGCCTCAAGATGAGATTTCAATAAAACTAGATAAAACAAAAAAGATAAAAGTAAAAGAAATCCTATCTCTACCAATAGCTATTTCTTATATAAAAAAACCAGATGAGCTTTTATTTTTAGGTATTCATAAAAAACAAGATTTAGATTCTATTAATAAAAGAGAGAATCTCTTAGAGATTTTACCTTTTTTATTTTTATATTCTCAATTTTTCAAAGATATTCAAACAAAGAAATGCTTAAGAAAAAATTGCATAGTTAGAGAGCTTAAAGAAAAAATTCAAAATAGAAATAGAGAAGAAATTGAAGATCAATTTATAAAAGTTTATAAAGCGCATTTCTCAGACTCATTTATACCAAGAGTAAATGATAATGATTTCCAAAATATCATTGAAAGAGTAGAAGAAAAGGATGCAAATCCCTTGCATATTTTACGAAAGCTTTTTTATATTATTAAATCGATTTTAATAGATCAAAAGTTAGATGAAATATTTTTACTTCCAGCTATCCCTGTTTCCTTTCACTCAGGTAAAGCTTTAAATATAAATTTGCCAATTGGAAGTTTTGATATCGAATGGTCTAAAAAACTTATAAAAAAACTTATTTTTAGACCAAAAAAAGATGTGAAATTAAAACTTCATTTCCAGTCAAAAATAAAGGAGTATAGGCTCAGAACTTCTATAAAACAAAAAGGTAAATTTTTTAAAAATAGAGATTTGTTATCTTTTGAAAAGAATAAAACTTATTATTTAGATAAGTTTCAAAAATAAAGGCTAAGGAATATTCATGAATAAAAAATTTGCAACGGCAATTAATTGTATAGATGGTAGAGTTCAGCTGCCTGTAATTGATTGGTTAAAAAAAGAAGCTCAAATAGATTATGTGGATATGATAACTGAGCCAGGCCCAAACAAGGTTCTATCAGAAAATAAAGATAGAGTAGTAATAGAATCTATAAAAAAAAGAGTTGGGATATCGATAGAAAGGCGTAATTCAAGACTAATAGCTATTGTAGGGCATTTTGATTGCCTTGGAAATCCATCTAATAAAGATATTCAATTACAAGATATAAAAAATGCTATTGAAGTTGTAAAAACTTGGGAGCTTGATGCTAAGATAATTGGATTGTGGGTTGATGAAAATTTTAATGTGAATCCAAGCGATTAATAATATTTTTTTAAACAAGTAGTAAGCCTGTTTTTTCAGAAGTATTCTTCTCGGACTTATTTATACTAGCCTCTTCTTCTTCTTCTTTTTTAGAGGACAGAGATCCTGGTTCGGATGGAATTAAAGATAGTGCTTTTCTTTTTAAGCTAGGTATTAATTCAGCTATTTTACTAGCTTTGAATTTTTTTATGCCCATTTCTCCACGGATCATTAAACCACAAGAGAAGATGGTAGATATTACAAAAATCGCACTCATACTTATTCCAGCGATAAGTCTTAAAGTGCTATTAGTTTGTAATCCTGTTTTAATTGTTATAGGTCCCACCATAAATAATGAAGTTGCCAAAAAAAGCCTGCCTCCTTTTGCAAAACCTGTAGGATGATAAGATGAAGGAATTCGATATTCTTCAGATAGCAATACTGGATTATCAATTGGTTCTATCCCTTTATAGGTGGCTGTAGCTTTAATTTTATCATCATAGGCGTCTCCTCGTTCAAAAGAGAATTGGATATCAGTGTCTCTTACTTCTGGAATACTCATCTTATAATCTTTGTAAATTGTTGTTTCAGAGCAAGACTATAGTTAATGAAAATCTTTTAAACAAGCATAAATTTTTATGAAAATGCTGTGCAGAATTATCAGCTACGATATAAGATAATCTTTATAAGTCCTATTTAAAAATGAATATTTTTTGAGCTATTGAAAAACAATCTTAGTTTTTGTTATACCAATTAGAAAAGAAAAAAGCTAATCCATGCAAAAACATCTAGATCTTTTGTTAGAAAAAAAACATTCAGATCCACATTCGTTTTTGGGTCTTCACGATGATGTAATTCGTATTTTTTGTCCTAAAAAAGAAACTTTATTTCTAGAAATTAATAATAAAAATGTGGAGGCTAAAAACATTGATAAAAGAGGTCTTTTTGAATATAGATTAGATAAAAAAATTAAAAATTTAGATTATAAGATTTATTTATCTACAGGTAATCTTATCCATGATCCATATGCATTTGAGACAACTCTAATAAACGAAGATATCCAAAACTTTCTAAATAATGATCATTCAAATCTCTATAATATTTTAGGAGCTCATAAAAGAGTTATTAATGATGTGAAAGGTGTTGAGTTTAGTGTATTTGCTCCAAATGCAATAGGAGTAGCTGTTACTGGTGATTTCAATGATTTTGATGGGAAGATAAATCCTTTAAAAAATGTTAATAATTCAGGGATATGGCAAATATTTATACCTTCTGTTGATTGGGGATCTTTATATAAATTTGAGATAACAACGTCTTCTGGGAATGTTTTAGTAAAGAGTGACCCTTTTGCTTATTTTACAGAGCTTAGACCTCACAATAGCGCTATTGTATCGAATTTAGAGAGTTTTCATTGGGAAGATAATAGCTGGCTAAATAACAGAAAAGATAAAAACTTAAATAAACCAATTAATATTTATGAAGTTCATCTGCAGTCTTGGGCACAAGGAGAAGAGTTTTTTTTAAACTATAGAGATTTAGCACATAAATTAGCTTCTTACCTAAAGAAAATGGGATTTAATTATATTGAGATAATGCCAATAATGGAACATCCATTAGATGATTCATGGGGATATCAAGTAACTGGATTTTTCGCTATAACTTCTAGATATGGATCTTTAGAAGATTTTCAGTATTTTGTAAACTACATGCATAAAAATAAGATCGGGGTAATTTTAGATTGGGTGCCAGCTCATTTTCCTGTAGATGATTTTGCTTTAAATAAATTTGATGGTACCTATTTGTTTGAGCCTGAAAATAAAGCTCTAAGAGAGCATCCTCAATGGACGACTTCAATTTTTGATTATAAAAAAAATTATATTCAAAATTTTTTAATCTCTAGCGCAATTTTTTATTTAGACAAATACCATATTGATGGTCTTAGAGTAGACGCTGTCTCTTCAATGCTATATTTGGATTTTGGGAGAGATAAATCTCAGTGGAAAGAAAACAAGTTAGGAGATAATAAAAATATAGAGGCTACTCAATTTATAAAAAAGTTAAATAAAAAAGTGTTGGAGAGATACCCTGATGTTTTAATGATAGCAGAAGAGGCAACAGCATATAAGGGGGTTACAGATAAAAAAAGTTTAGGTTTTGATTTTAAATGGAATATGGGATGGATGAGAGATATCTTAAAATATTTTATGGAACCAATAAATAAAAGAGAGGAGGCTCAGAATGATTTAACATTTTCTATTATGTATGCATTTAATGAAAAATTTATTTTGCCGTTTTCTCACGATGAAGTAGTTCATGAGAAAAAATCATTATTTAACAAGATGAGAGGAGATAATATTTTCGAGAAATTTGCAAATTATCGACTTTTATATAGCTATATGATTTGTCATCCTGGAAAAAAGCTAACTTTTATGGGCTCAGAGATAGCTCAAATAAAAGAGTGGGATAATTTCTCTGTAATTAGCTGGGATCTTTTAAAAAATCCAAATCATAAAAAATATCAAGATTTTGTAAGAGATATAAATCATCTATATCTTGAAGCTCGAGCTTTATATGAAGATGATTTTTCATTTGATGGATTTAAATGGGTAGATATCACAGATAAGAAAAATTCAGTTATTTCATATTTAAGAATATCTAAAAAATCGAAACTACTATGTGTTCATAACTTTTCAAAAAATGTTTTAAAAAACTATTTTTTAAAACTAGAAAATATTGAAAAAGTAAATCTAATTTTTAATACAAATTTAGAAAAATATTTAGGAAATGAAAAAGAACTCGAGAGAGTGAAGATAACGTCTAATGGGTTATACTTTGATATAGCTGCTTTTACAACTTTGATATTTGAGGTTCAAATTGATCAGTAGAAAAATAAAAAGTCAAAAAGATTATATAAGTCTTATAGATGAGCTTATTGAACATGATAGACACTACTACAAAGAAGCTAAGCCTATAATTTCAGATTACGATTATGATCAGCTAATTAAAGAGCTTCAAACTTTTGAAAAAGAAAATCCTACTTTAGTACACCCAAACTCACCATCTCTAAGAGTGGGAGAGGCTCTAACTAAAGGTTTTAAACATTTCTCTCATATAACTCCTATGATGAGTCTTGCTAATACATATTCAGAAGATGAACTAAAAGATTTTATTAAAAGAATTTCTAAACTCTTAGAAAAAGAAGATGTTAAATTTTGCTCAGAGCTAAAAATGGATGGAATAGCAATATCTATTAGATATGAAAAAGGACATCTTACCCAAGCTTTAACTAGAGGGAATGGTAAAACAGGAGATGATGTTACTTTAAATATTAAAACCATAAAAACGCTTCCTTTAAAACTTCATGGAAACGAAAAAAAAATCCCCGAGCTCTTAGAAGTGAGAGGAGAGGTTTTTATACACAAAAACATTTTTAAAAAACTAAATGAAAAAAGAGAAATTGATGGATTGGATGTTTTTGCAAATCCAAGAAATGCAGCGGCAGGATCATTAAAACTTTTAGATCCTAAAGAAGTTGCAAAAAGACATTTAGATCTTATTTGCTATTCAATTGCAAATGCAGAGAATTTTGTTTCCTCTCAATTTGAAATGCACAGTTACTTAGAAAAATTAGGACTTCCAGTTTCATCTGAAAAACATTTTAATCTCTGTAAAAATTTAGAAGACATATTATCTTTTGCAAATAAAATAGAAAAAAAAAGAGAGAAGCTTAGCTTCGAAATCGATGGGATTGTTATAAAAGTAGATGATGTAAAAGCTCATAAATCCCTTGGTTTTACAGGGAAATCTCCTAGATACGCTGTAGCTTATAAGTTTGCTTCTGAGCAGGCTATAACAACTATAAAAGATATTACAATACAAGTTGGAAGAACAGGCATTTTAACGCCTGTAGCTGAGCTAACACCTGTATTTGTAGCGGGATCGACAATATCAAGAGCAACCCTTCATAACATCGATGAGATCAAAAGAAAAGATATTAGAATTACAGATACAGTAGCTATAGAAAAAGGCGGAGATGTTATCCCAAAAGTTGTAAGCGTTGATTTTACTAAAAGAAAAAAGGAAGCTAAAAAATTTGAGATGCCAAAAAAATGTCCAATTTGCTTATCTGATGTAACAAATATAGAAGGCGAAGTTGCCTATCGTTGTATCAATTTAAATTGCATAGGACAAAATCTTAGAAGGCTTAGTTATTTTGCAGCAAAAAATGCTATGGACATCGAGCATTTAGGAACAAAAGTCATGCAGACTTTAGTAGAAAAGGGTTTTGTGTCAAAACCCTCTGATATATATCTATTAAATGAAGAAATTCTATCAGAGCTTGAAGGCTTTAAAGAAAAATCTATAAAAAATTTATTAGATAGCATTGAAAAATCAAAAAAATGTAGTTTTTCTAGATTCATAATGGCGCTTGGAATTAAATATGTAGGGTCAGAGAGCGCTGATCTTTTAGCAAATCATGCAAGAGATATAAAAACTCTTAAAAAACTTTCTAAAGAAGAGCTTATAAATATTGAGGGTATTGGAGATATTGTAGCTCTTTCAATTATAGAGTATTTTAATGATCAAAATAATTTAGATGAAATTGAAAAACTTTTATCTTTAGGTATCTCTCCTCAAAAGCCAAAAGAGACAAAAAAGGATCCTCTATTTTTTAATAAAACGTTTGTATTAACAGGCTCTTTAGAAAAATATACAAGAAATGAAGCTAAAAGGCTGATTAAAGAAAGAGGAGGAAAAACCTCTAGCTCTGTAAGCAAGAATACAGACTTTGTTTTAGTAGGGCTTGAGGCAGGTTCTAAATTTGAAAAAGCTAAAAAATTAGGTATAAAAACTCTTACAGAAGAAGAGTTTTCAGCTATGCTCTAAATCTAGCAGTAAAATTTTTAAAAGCCCCTGCTATGTTTAGAGAGATATTTTTAGAAATATAAAATCTTATAAAAAAACTTAAATAACCTGAATATTTCATGAAAATATACCTATAGAAATTTTTTAATGATCAGAATCATTTTTATAACTTTTTAGATATAAAGAGTGTTTTTTATAAAATTTTGACATTAGCACATTGCGTCCACAAGTTTTTTTATTTAATTGATTTTAAACTATCAATAATTGTACAACATTTTTAT
>JAAKFW010000091.1 GCA_011064905.1 Candidatus Anoxychlamydiales bacterium
TATCTAGAAAGTTGAATGAAGTTGCAGTTACAATAACTAAGCGATAAAAATGAGCCCTTATTTAATAGTAGGTCTTGGAAATCCAGGGCTTTTGTATGAGAATACTCGTCACAATGTGGGATTTAAAGTAGTAAAAAGCTTAGCTAAAAAATATGGGCTAAAGTTTAAAAATGAAAAAAAATTTAAAGCAAAGGTAGCTAAAGGTAATATTTCAGGTTGTGAAGTTGATTTACTTATGCCCGAGACCTATATGAATGAGAGCGGGGTAGCTGTAAAAAAAGCGAAAGACTATCTGAAAATTGATATTAAAAATATTTTGATAGTTGTAGATGATGCAGATATAAACTTTGAAGAATTTAGGTTAAAAGAAGACTCTTCCTCAGCAGGGCATAGAGGGCTTAAAAGCATAGAAACTCATTTAAATACTAAAAACTATACAAGGCTAAGAGTTGGAATCGGAAGAGAGAGAAAAGCATTAAAGACATATGTATTAGATAGATTTACAAAAACTGAAAAAGAGAAGCTTAAAGAGATAGTTGGAAAAGCAATTTATTTTATAGAGCTTTATCTAGAGAAAGGAATAAAAACAGCTGCAAACAAAGCAAATGTAAGATTAAAAAAAAATGTAGAGGAAAAAAATGACAAATGAGAGAAAACGCCTATATGAGGGGATGTATATCATCAATTCAAATCTCTCTGAAGAGGCTAGAAAAAAAGCTTTAGAAAAAATCACTAAAGCAATCGAAGATAAGAAAGGGGAAATTCATAAAATCCATGATATGCAAAAAAGAAAATTTGCATATGAGATAGATAAAAAGAGAGAAGGTTATTACTATCTCATATACTTTTCTGTTGTTGCATCAGCAATTAAAGAGCTTTGGGATGAATATTTACTTCATGAAGATATTATTAGATTCATGACAGCTAAAGCGGATAAGGTTTTAGAAAGTCTAGAATTTGAACCATTAGCACTACAACCATAAGGAATCAAAAATATGGAAAGAGAAAGAACAAGAAAAAGACCTTTTTCATTTGGAATAAAAAAGAAAAAAGGTTGCCCTTTTGAGGCTTCAAAAATTAAGAAAATTGACTATAAAGATATCGAAAACCTAAGGTTTTTCGTAACGGAAAGAGGAAAAATATTGCCAAGAAGAATAACTGGCGTATCATTTTATTTTCAAAAGCAACTAAAAAAAGCTATTAAAAGAGCAAGACACATGGCCTTTTTGCCATTTGTATCAGAAGAATAAGGGGTATTTATTTATGAAATCTAAACTCAAATTACTACTTTTAAAAGATGTAGCAGATCTAGGAATAAAAGGAGAAGTGGTAGCGGTAAAACCGGGTTATGCAAGGAACTATTTACTTCCGAACAAAACAGCTGTTTTTGCGGCTCCAAATGCTTTAAGAATGCAAGAAAAGCTTAAAAAAGAGAGAGCTATTAAATCTCTAGAAGAGAAAAAAGAGGCTGAGGCTTTAGTAAAAGTTATTGAGCAAATAACTCTTGCAATCACAGTGAAAGCAGATATAGATGGCAAGATGTTTGGTTCAGTGAATGCTCAAGATATTGCAAAACTTTTTGAGCCACACTCAATTAAGCTTACTAAGAAAAATATTGTTTTAAAAAAGCCAATAAAAGAAGTTGGTGTTTTTGAGATTCCTATTTTATTACAAGAGGGAGTTGAGACAAAAATAACCTTAACTGTTGTTGGTGAAAAAATAAAAAAATCAGCTTTAGAAAAAGAACAAGAGAAAAAGAAAAAAACAGAAGATAAAACTAAAGAAGCGGATAAAAAATCCGAAGTGAAAAAAGAAGAAACAGAAGAGACAAAGTGAGTCTAACTTTTTATTCACCAGCTAAGGTGAATCTGTTTTTCAAAGTTTTATCTAAAAGAAAAGATGGTTATCATAACATATTTTCTTTATACCAAGCGATCTCTTTAGTTGATCATTTTTTTATAAATAAAGCAAAAAAAGACACCTTTTTTTGCTTTAACAATAAAGAGCTAATCTTTGATGAAAGTAATCTGATTATTAAAGCTTTGAGACTTTTTCGAAAAAAGACCAATATATTAGATCCAGTTGAGATATATTTAAAAAAAAACATTCCAATGGAAGCGGGTCTTGGTGGAGGTAGCTCAAATGCGGCTACAACTTTATATGCATTAAATGAACTCTTTGAAAAGCCACTTCATTTATTTGAGTTAATAGAGCTTTCTAAAAAAATAGGAGCGGATGTATCTTTTTTTTTCTCTAAGGGAACAGCTCTTTGTGAAAACATTGGTGATGTTTTTGAAAATGTCCCTTCTCAAGACTTAAATTTTCATATAGCGAAACCAAACTTTGGAATGTCTACAAAAAGTGTATATGAAAATGTCGATTTAAATTCTTTAAATAAAACAGATCCATCTGTTTTAAAAAGTTATATATTAAGAAAAAAAGAGATTAAAATCTTCAATGATCTAGAAATCCCGGCTTTTAGATTAAATGAAAAACTTGAAGAGACTAAATCTTCTTTAGAAAAGATGGGATTTGAAAAAGTTGTAATGACAGGAAGTGGATCAAGTTTTATGTGTTTTGGTAGAATAAAACCAAAATCAAATAAAAAAATTCAGTTTTTTTCTGTTTTTAATATCCAAAGAAATTTAGAAAACTGGTATTCTTTCTAGAAAAAAGAATGTATGAAACAATCAAAAAATTTTAAAGATCAGATAATAATAGTGACAGGAGCTAGTGGGTTTATAGGTTCTTGCACTGTTAAGCATTTAAATAATTTAGGGTATTATAATTTAGTATTAGTAGATGATCTAAAAAATGATAAATGGAAGAACCTCGTTGGCAAAAAGTTTATAGAGCTCATTTTTAAAGAAGAACTATTTGATTATTTAAAGGGAAGAGAAAAAGAAATAGAAGCGATCATTCATTTAGGAGCATGCTCATCTACGATATGCAGAGATTCTAACTATCTTTATGAAAATAATTTTAGATTCACTCAAAAACTATGCGAATATGCTATTGAAAATGATCAAAGATTTATTTATGCATCATCTGCTGCAACATATGGTGATGGAAATAGGGGTTTTTCAGATGATGAAAATCTTTTAGAGTCTTTAAGACCTATTAATATGTATGGTTATTCTAAACATCTTTTTGATCTTTGGGCAAAAAATCAAAAGATTTTAGATAAGATAGTGGGGCTAAAGTATTTTAATGTTTTTGGTCCTAACGAAAATCACAAAGACGAAATGTCTTCTATGATATATAAAATGAAAGAAAAGATACAAAGGGATGGAAAAATCTCTCTTTTCAAATCAAATGACCTAGATAATTTTAAAGATGGCGAGCAAAAAAGAGATTTTATATATGTAAAAGATGCTGTTAAAATGACATGTTTCTTAATTGAAGATGCATTTAAAAATGTATCTGGTGTTTTTAATATTGGATCAGGCATAGCCACTTCTTGGAATGAGTTAGCTAAAGCTCTATTTAACGCTTTAAAAATGCCTGTAGAAATTGAATATATCGATATGCCAAAAGAGTTAGATAGACAATATCAAAATTTTACAAAAGCTGACATGACAAAACTTAAAAAAATTTATAAAGATAAATTTGAGTTAACCTCTATCGAAGATAGTGTTAAAGATTATGTTCAAAACTATTTACTTAAAAGAGAAAGATGGTAAAACTAACAGGACCTTTTTCAAAACTTCAAAAAGTACATACACTAGTAATTGGCGATTTTATGTTGGATCGCTACACCTATGGGGAGGTTAGAAGAATCTCTCCTGAAGCTCCTGTTTCTATTTTAAAAGTGGACACAGAAAAGATGCTGCCGGGTGGCGCTGGCAATGTTGTTTTAAATTTATTATCACTCGGTTCTAAAGTTACAGCTATCGGAAGGGTAGGAGACGATCTTCAAGGTGATATCTTAAAAAAGCTTTTAAAAGATAAAAATGCAAATGTTGATTATCTCTACACTCAAAAAAACTATAAAACATCTTTAAAAAATAGATTCATAGCTGAGAGTCAACAAATTTTAAGAGTAGATTTTGAAAAAATAGATTCTCTTTTAAAAGAGTTAGAAGAAAAAATAATAAAAAAACTAGAAAAAGTTTTAAAATCAATTGATATAGTTGCTATTTCAGATTATGGCAAAGGTTTTTTGTCTGATAGATTATTAAAGTTTATAATTGATTTAGCAAAATCTAAAAATATACCTGTAATTGTTGATCCAAAAGGTAAAAATTTTAAAAAGTATGAAAAAGCTACTATTTTAAAACCAAATTTAAAAGAAGCATACGCAGCTGCAAATTTAAATGAATATGAAGATATAGAGCTTGTTTCTAAAAATATATTAGATAAAACTAATGTAGATTTCTTAATGATCACAAGATCAAAAGATGGGATATCTGTCTTTTCAAAAAATAAAAAAGCAAAAAATTTCCCAGTAAAAACTAAAGAAGTTAAAGATGTGACAGGAGCCGGTGATACTGTGCTTGCTATGCTTTGTATTGCTTTAGCAAGTAAGTTGTCAATTGATCATGCATGTGAGCTTTGCAATATTGCGGCATCTATAGCAATCGAGCACATTGGTTGCAAAGAAATCACGCTCAGCTTGTTTGCTAAAAGACTTTTAGAGTATGATATAGAGAATAAAATCTTTGACTTTTCTCATTTATTTACACTAAAAAAAGTTTTAGAGGGCTGTGAATTTTCTTTATTAGGTATAAATAGCACACATTCAATTACAGATATTTTTAAGTCGATAAAAAAGCTATCGAAAAAAAATCATGAAATTATCATATATATTTTAGATGAAAATCCAAAAGATGAATTTGTTGATCTACTCTCATCAATCAATGAAGTGAGTTTTATTATTTTAAATAATTCCAATCTTAAAAATTTAATAGCTGAGATAAATCCCACTAATATCTATGCCATGAAAAAAAACCAGTTAAATAAATTAAACAACACAAAGGAATTAATCAAACGAAGCTAAATGGTATAGAGTTGCAAATTTAATAGTTGAAAATTTCAAAACGTAAGTTTAAATAAATAGATTATTTTTGCATGGATAGAAGCTATAAATATTTTTCCATCAGCAAATGTAGCTTCAGTAATTTCAATATTTGTGAAATTTCGTATTGCAACATCCCTATTTTCTTTATCATTAAATTCAGGAAGCGCTCCACTTTGTAATAATGCTGTTGTTGTAGCTATATTTTTGTTAAACATAGCGATTTTTAAAGCTGTAAGCCACAGATTGTTTTGATGGGTTAAAATTTCTGTAGAGTATGGTAATAGTTTTTCTATTGCAGGTATACTATCCTCTACATGAGCTGCTAACATTAATGCTGTCCAACCATCGTTGTCTACTACTAAAGGGTCCGCTCCTCTATCAAGATAAAGATCTATTAGATCCGCTAAACCATGTTTTGCGGCAACTAAAAGAGGGGTTTGGCCTTCGAAATTCTGGATATTTAAAGAAGCTTTTTTATCTAGTAATTTTCTTGCTATTTTAACGCTCGTGGTTTTCATTAAAGCTGTTTCACCTAAATGATCTTGAGCATCAATATTTTGGGTTTTATCTAAGATAAGATCTAAAATTTTAATATCGGAAGCATTTTTACTGTTTCCAATTTGCTCTAGAGCTTCCATGAATATCGTAATTTTTTCATTATCAAAATCATCTACATTAGCTCCGTTATCTATTAAAATTTTCGTTTTTTCAAAATTTAGATTGCTTGCAGTATACATTAATGCTGAGGTGCCTTTTGAATTTTTTTCATTAATTAAAGCTCCATAAAAAATTAATAAATCAACCATTTCAATACTGGATTGAACAGTAGCATGCATCAGAGGTGTATCTCCCTCGTCATCTTTAAAGTTTACATTTGCTCCATTTTGCAGTAATAATTCAGCTATTTTATAGTCATTTAATTGACAGCAATAAAATAGAGCTGTTATAGAGTTTTCATCAACAGCATTTACATCTGTTTTTTTAGCATTTATTAAAGCAAGTACGATATTGAAATCTTTGGTTTTAACAGCTTTGAATAAAACTTTATTGAAAAGAGCTTCATTTGGACTTGAATTATCAATAATATATAGTAGCTCTTCTTTATTAATTGTAGGCATCTTATCCTCTATATAACTAATAAGCTGA
>JAAKFW010000092.1 GCA_011064905.1 Candidatus Anoxychlamydiales bacterium
TTTGATGAACTAAAAAAATCCACCGATAAAAAAAATATAAAGAAACTTTTTGCTAAATGGATTAATGATAATAAAGACAATTATAATCTAACAACGCTTTATTTACACCGGTCAGAACTAGATTACTTGCCAAAGGAGATTGGAAAATTAACTCAACTTCAAAGACTAGATTTATCCTCTAACAAGCTCTCCTCTATCCCTAAGGAGATTGGGAATTTAGCTCAACTTCAACAGCTATTTTTGCCTTATAATAACCTCACCTCTATCCCTAAAGAGATTGGGAATTTAGCTCAACTACAACAGCTATTTTTGCCTTATAATAACCTCACCTCTATCCCTAAAGAGATTGGGAATTTATCTCAACTACAAAAACTAGATTTATCCTCTAACAAGCTCACCTCTATCCCTAAAGAGATTGGGAGGTTAAATCAACTTCAAGGCCTAGGTTTATCCTTTAACAAGCTCACCTCTATCCCTAGGGATATTTGGAGTTTAGGTCAACTAAAAATCCTAGCTTTATGTAACAACAAACTCACCTCTATCCCTAAAGAGATTGAGAACTTAGGTGCACTTCGATGCCTAAATTTATCCTCTAACAAGCTCACCTCTATCCCTAAAGAGATTGTGATGTTAGCTCAACTAGAACACCTAGATTTATCCTCTAACAAGCTCACCTCTACCCCTAAGGAGATTGGGATGTTAGCTAAACTAAAATCTCTAAATTTAGCTGGTAACAGCCACACCTCTATCCCTGAGGAGATTAAGCATTTAGTTAAACTACAAGAACTAGATTTAACCTATAACAAGCTCACCTCTATCCCTAAGGAGATTGGGGATTTGTCTCATCAACTACAAAAACTATATTTGAAAGGGAATTCTATTAGTCATTACTCAGAATGCTTCTTCCGATTAACAAACACTGACATTGATATTGCAGCCTTCTTGCTTGGTCATGAAGTAATAAGATTTATAGGAGGACATATTGCTCATCATTTATACAATAAAATATATGGTCCTATAACTGAGTAGGTTTCAATGAGCGCTTCATATAAATTTTATTTAATAGTGATTTAAAAATCACTTACTTTATTTAAAATATTTTCTAATACAAGACGCGATTTTCAATGCTATTATTTAAAAAATATGTATCTTAATCATTTCATATACTTTTAAATAGTTAATATTCGGTTGTACAAAAATCAAAAGATTATATATACTACTAACTCAATAGAATATTTAATATTTGGAGATAAAATGTCTAGATACACTGGTCCTAAAAACCGAATAGCAAGAAAGTATGGATGCAATATTTTTGGAAGAACGAGAAATCCCTTGCTTCACAAACCAAATCCTCCTGGAGTGCATGGAGCTAAAAGAAGAAAAAAATCTGATTTTGGTCATCAGTTAGAAGAAAAACAAAAGCTAAGAGCTGTTTATGGAATGATCACCAATAAACAATTAATTTTAACATATAAAAAAGCTGTTAAACAAGCAGGAAACTCTGCTCATAATTTCACACAAATGCTAGAGTGCAGACTTGATAACATTGTATATAGATTAAAATTAGCGCCTACTATCTTTGCTGCTCAGCAATTGATTTCTCATGGTCATATACTTGTAAATGATAAAAAAGTTGATATTAAGTCCTTTCAAGTAAAACAAGGTATGAAAGTTTCTATAAAAGAGAAATCAAAGAAGATTAAAATAGTAAAAGAAGCTCAAGAAAGTGCTAATGAAGTACCTGAATATTTGACTCTTGCTGATGATAAATGCTCAGGAACATTGGGATCTATCCCATTAGTCGAGCAAATCCCACTTCCTCTTTTAATTAACATACCACTAGTTTGTGAATTCATTGCTCACTCAACTTAATAATTTTAAATTGCCAATCTTTTCTAAGATTGGCTTTTTTTTATGTGATGGATTTAACTCTAATATTTTTAAGAAAGTTAAGATCTGAAATTTCTTTTGCCTTAAATATATAAGCAAAGAAAAAAGTTGATGTTAGATAGATGGTAGATATGACAAAAAAGCTATAGAGTTTATCTAAAAAATTAGTTGGGAAAACAAAATCTTTATTCAGAAGAAAATTAATTGATTGATTTTTCATAAAATAGCCTATCAAAATAGTAAAAGCACTAGCTGATATCAAAGATATAAAAATTTTAAAGAATTTCTTGAAAATATCTTTTTCATAAATTTTAATTAAATTTTTACTAGTTCCCAATTTAGCAAATTTCTTTTTCAAAAAATAATTTAAAATCAAAAAATTCAAAATAGCACTGATTGATGTAGCGATTGCAACGGAGGCTGATTTCATATGAAATACAAATATGAAAATTGAGTTTAACAAAATATTTAAAAGAACTGATGATATGCTAGCAATTGTTGGGATAAAGTACTCTTTTTTTGCATAAAAAGCCTGAGATATTATCATCACAAATGTAGCGAATAAAAGCCCTATTGAGTAACCGAAAAGAGAATAGCTGGCATTTACTATTGCATCTAACTTAAAAGCGCCTCTAGCGAAGAGAAGGTTGATTAAAGATGGGCCTATTAATATTAGAGCAAAAGAAGAGATGAGCATCAAAGAAAAACTTTTTAAAAAAGCGAGATTTAAAAAATTTTTGAAGTTTTGAAAATCATCTAATTTATATGCTCTAGCAAGTGGTGGTAAGATAGCAGAAGATATAGCAATACCAAATAGAGCGAGTGGCAGCTGATATACTCTAATTGCATACCAAAGATAAGCGGGTCCTGATTTCTCAGCAAAGATAGCAAAACCAGCATCTAAAGCGCTATTTATTTGAACAGCGCCTATCCCTAAAATAGAGAGAGAAATTGGCTTAATTAATTTTTTTATATCTTTGGTAAAAAGTTTAGGTTTTAAAATCTCTGATATTTTTAGATCTTTTGAAATAATCTTAAAACTAGAAAAAGCTGTTGTAAAATATTGAAAGAAAAAAGCAAAAACTATAGCTATAGCTAAGACGTAGACAAACTTTTCATCTAAAAAATTTCTAAAAGTGATGCAAGAAAAAATCCAAATAAGATTAAATGCCATTGGAGCTATAGCTGGCAGGAAATAATTTCGATGACACTGCAGAAATGAGCTATTTAAAGCATATAGACAAATAAAAATTAATCCAAAAAGCATGATTTGAGTCAGAGAGATTATTTCTTTATTTGAATTGAAATTAGAAAACGTATACGCAAACGAAAAAAGTGCTATTTGAGAAATTGTTATTAAAATAGCTAAAAATACGGCAACTGAAAAAAAGAGATCCCTATAAAAAAAAGAGGCTTTTTTTGAGTCTTCTAATCTTAGATTTTCATAGTGAGGCACAAAACCTGCTTGGAAAGATGCTTCTCCTATTAACCTCCTAAAAAGATTCGCAAATCTATACGCTACCATAAATGCAGCAATATGAGGGCTTGTTCCAAAGAAAAACGCTGTTAAAACATCTCTTAGAAGTCCTGATATTCTGCTAAAAAAGGTTCCTAAAAAAAAGCTTTTAAAAGATTTTGTAATTGAATTGGATGTATCTATGCTCATAAAATGCCTATTTATGTTATGATAGGCTTTGGGAAAAATTAAAAAAAGCTAAAATTTATAGACTTGTTAAACCATATTAATTAAATTTTTTAGTTTTTAAGATGCTTAAAGTTGCTTTGGATTTTTATGGAAAAAGAAAAAACTCTAGTTGGGGCTCATACATCTATTGCAGGCGGCATTTTTAATGCCATTTATGAAGCTAATAGAATAGGAGCTAATACTTTTCAAATATTCACTGCAAATCAAAGACAGTGGAAAGCAAAACCTATATCTGAGGAAGATGCTAAAAAGTTCAAGGAAGCTAAAAAAGAAAATAACATAAAAAAAGTAATTTCTCACAATAGCTACTTAATAAATTTGGGATCTCCTAAAAAAGAGTCTTTAGATCTATCTAGAAAAACATTTTTAGAAGAGATAAAAAGATGCCACGCTTTAGAGATAGATTATTTAGTATTTCATCCGGGATCTGCTTTAACATCTACTGAAGAAGAGTCCTTAGATACAATATCTGAATCTATTCTCTCATTTGAGAGCGAAGTGAAAAAGGGAAAAACAAAACTTTTATTAGAAACAACAGCAGGTCAGGGATCAAATGTAGGATATAAATTTGAGCATTTAGATTATGTAATCAAAAAAGTAAAACATAAAATTCCTATTGGTGTTTGTTTAGATACATGCCATATTTTTTCAGCAGGATATGATATTAGAACAAAAAAAGCTTTTGATAACACTTTTGAAAAGTTCGATAGTGTAATTGGGTTAAAATATTTAAATGCTTTTCATGTAAATGACTCAAAAGTTGATTTTGAATCTAGAAAAGATAGACATGAATCTTTAGGCAAAGGTAAAATTGGAATAGATGCTTTTAAGTTTTTAATGAAAGATAAAAGATTTAAAAGTATTCCAAAAATATTAGAGACTCCAAATGATGAAATTTGGAAAGATGAAATAGAAATTTTAAAAAAATTTGCAGGTTTTTTAATATGAGAGTAAAAATTAAAAAGATTTTAAAATCAGATGAATCTATTGTTCAAAAAAAAATAAAAGTTTTTGGTTGGGTAAAAACAATTAGAGATCAAAAAAGCTTTGCTTTTATTGAGATAAATGATGGATCTTCTCTAGCCAATTTACAAGGTGTAATAGATAGCACAAATGAAGATTTTAGAAAAATTATTGAAATCTCAATTGGAGCATCTATCTGTTTGGAAGGAGAGGTTGTAAAAAGCCCTGGTAAAAATCAAAAGTTTGAGCTTAAGATAGCGAAAATTACTATTATCGGAAAATCACTTGATGACTACCCTCTTCAGAAAAAAAGGCACTCTTTTGAGTACCTTAGAACAATTTCTCATCTAAGATGTAGAACTAATACAGGCGGAGCTGTAACTAGAGTTAGAAATTCTTTAATTTATCATTCTCACAAGTTTTTTCAAGATAGAGATTTTTTAAATATTCAAACGCCGATAATTACAGCATCAGATACAGAAGGAGCTGGAGATCTATTTAGAGTAACGACTTTATCTGATCTTAGAAAAGATCCAAAAGAGGACTTTTTCAAGAAAAAATCCTACCTTACGGTCTCTGGGCAACTAAATGCTGAAGCTTTTGCACTCGGCATGACAGATGTTTATGTATTTTCTCCAACCTTTAGAGCAGAAAACTCTCATACATCACGCCATCTCGCTGAATTTTGGATGTTAGAACCTGAATTTGCATTCGGAGATTTAACAGATGATGTAAAACTTGCTTCTGATTATATAAAATATATGGCAAAAGTAGCTCTAAATGAAAATGAAGATGATATCGCATTTTTTGATAAGTTTATTGAAAAAGGTTTAATTCAAAGATTAACCCATGTAGTTGAATCCCCTTTCGAGATTATTTCCTATAGTGATGCTATAAAAATCTTAGAAAAATCTACTAAAAAGTTCGAATTTGAAGTGAAATGGGGATTAGATCTTCAATCTGAACATGAAAGATACTTAACAGAAGAGCATTTTAAAAAGCCTGTTGTTGTAATAGATTATCCAAAAGAGATCAAAGCTTTTTATATGAAAGATAATAAAGATGGTAAAACTGTAGCCGCCATGGATATTTTAGTTCCAAAAATTGGAGAAATAGTAGGTGGCTCTCAAAGAGAAGATGACTATGAGCTATTAAAAAATAAAATCAAAAATAAAGGTTTAGATCTAAATACATACAAATGGTATTTAGATTTAAGAGAGTATGGCTCAGCTCCACATGCTGGATTTGGAGTTGGTTTTGAAAGACTTGTTCAATTCATCACTGGAATGGAAAACATAAGAGATGTAATCCCCTTTTATAGAGCAGCGGGAGCTTGTGATTTTTGATTTGTATTTAGAATAATAATATGCTAACAAAAAGAAAATAGGAAATAATAATAAAAATGAGCAATACACCTAATGTTCCACCTCCCGGCAGCGGAAACCCAAAACCTGAGATTCCTAAGCCAAAAGTAAAGCCAAAAAATGTTGCCCCTCTACCAAAGCCTTTATCCGGTGGTGGCTCTTTAGAATATATGGGATTTCAATTTTCTTCTGAAAAAGATTTAGAAACATTTAGAGCCAAATTTTTAGCTAA
>JAAKFW010000093.1 GCA_011064905.1 Candidatus Anoxychlamydiales bacterium
TTCAAATTTCCTCATAGAGAGCAGGTTTTTCTTCTTGGGGTAAAAAAGTTTTTTTGAGAGAATTATCCTCTATGAAAATTTAACATCGCAATTGCCTCTCTGGACCTTTAAATTTTCTTTTCTAAAAATATAGTAAAAACTAAAAAATTAATTATTTTATGAAAGAAAAATATCAGATATTAGCTAGAAGATATAGACCTCAATCTTTTAAAGAGGTCATAGGGCAAGACTCTATTGTCAAAACTATTAAAAACTCGATTCTTTACAAAAGAATAGCTCATGCTTATCTTTTTTCAGGCACTAGAGGCACAGGCAAAACAACTTTAGCCAGGCTTTTTGCAAAAGCTTTAAATTGCAAAAATTTAAAAGATGAAACCGAACCCTGCAATGTTTGCGGCTCTTGCACAGAGATAGCCGCTTCTAGGTCTTTAGATGTAATAGAGATAGATGGAGCCTCTAATCGTGGTATCGATGATATTCGTCAAATCAATGATACGATAGGTTATAGCCCCTCTGGCAAATATAAAATTTATATCATTGATGGGAAAAGTTCACATGCTTACCAAAGAAGCCTTTAACGCCCTTTTAAAGACCTTAGAAGAGCCGCCAGAAAACATAAAATTCTTTTTCGCTACAACAGAACCTCAAAAAGTTTTACCAACGATTATCTCTCGTTGTCAAAGATTTGAGTTAAAAAGGATCTCAAACGAGCTTATCATAGAGAAATTATCAGCTATTTCAAAAGATCTTGAAAGAGAAATTGAAAAAGATGCTCTTTATCAAATCTCAAATTTTTCTGAAGGATCCCTAAGAGATGCTCAGTCTCTTCTGGATCAGATATTTTGCTATAGTGATGGAAAAATCACGCTAGAATATGTAAATAATGCTTTAGGTTTTATAGATCCGGATTTCTTTTTCGAATTAGATAATCAAATATCAAAAGCCAATACATCATTTGCTTTTGAGTTTGTTAACAAAGTGCACTCTTTAGGCAAAGATTTATCTTACATAATAGAGGAGCTCATTGAACATTTTAAAAATCTTTTAATTATTAAATTTAATTCAAAAACCAGCAAATTTTTATCAGAGACTATTTTAAAAAAATATGTTTTATCATCAGCCCTCTATCAAGAAGAAGAGCTTTTTTATATTTTAGAGACTTTGACCCAAGCTACTATTTTACATAAAAATTACTTTAAGAAAATTCATTTAGAAACCGTTATGTTAAAAATAATTAAAAGCAAAAATGTTTTATCTTTAGATATCTTAGTAAAAAAGGTTAATTAAGCTTGAGAAATCTCTGCAATCTAATCAAGTCTCTAACGCAGAAAAAAAAGAGCCTCCTCAAAAAAGGGAGAGCGTAAAAAGCGAAATAGAGCTAAAGGAAGTTAGTTTTAATCTAGAAGAGACTAAAACCAATATTTCAAAAGATCAAAGCCACTATGATACTTTGGTGCGTTTTGCTCAAGTTGAATTAGATGGAATTAATAAAACTTAAAGGAGATATAAATGGGCGGCGGATTTTCAAAAATGAAAAAACAAGCAAAGATGATGCAAGATAAGATGCAGCAAATGCAAGAAGAGTTAGAAAATAAAAAGGTTGAAGGCAAAGCTGCAAATGATTTAGTAATAATTACTTTAAACGGTAATAAAGAGCTAATAAATATAAAAATCAATCCAGAGTGTGTTGATAAAAATGATGTTGAAGGACTGCAAGATTTGATAGGACAAGCTTTCAAGGACGCTGCTGATAAATTAAACTCTGATGATACCAATAGTTCATTAGGAAATATGTTGGGCTTTTAATCTAAAACCAATCTTTTAAAAAAATTAAACTTCGGCTAAAGATTCTTACGTCTGAGAAATACCTTTCAAGATGCAATTTGCAATATAATCGGCTATAGGATCTGTTGTATTTGCATTGGGTCTAATAGTATTATGTAGATCTGAAAACCTTTGCATCAAAAAAGCTATTTGATCATGTGGAAGGTCTCTTTTAGTATTTTTAATATATGCAAATGGATTTGCTAAAAATTCTTTAGAATCTTGAGCCAAATCTAAATACGTATATTGAAAATCTTTTTCTTTCAGGAATATCGATAATTTTGATATTTGATTAAATAAATAGATATATTCCCATTCCTCTTCATAGGTAGTTCCTAAAGGAGGTCCTTCTTGAATATTTTCATTTTCATTAGTCTTTTTTGAAATCAAATTTCTAAAACAAAGCGGATGTTTTTCAAAAGGATCTTTAGTCACTCCATAAACGTATGATGAACAACCTCGACACATAGCATAAAAATCACATGTATTACATTGCTTAAAATTTTTAGGTCTTCTAAATTTTTTCAAAAGATTATTACCTAAAAAGATTTTCTCAAAAGATTGCTCAGGCATCTTACCAACTCTCACAGGCATTCTTCTACAAGCAAGTGCAGTTCCATCACTGAGGAGAGTCAAAGAATTCCATGCTATATAATTACCTGAAAGAACATTTCCATTTTTGGGAACTAACGGATAAAGAAGATCATTTTCAAAATTAATGAGTTTGTGAAAATTAGATTTTTCACGAAAAAAAATGGGGTATCCTTCTTCTTTTAATCGTTTTTTTTCAAGATGATACTGAGTAAATAACTTGTGAATTTCAGTTGGAGTTAAATGATTTTTCATCGACTTTGCATTTCCTGAGATCACACCAATATCAAAACTAAATGTTGTGGCTTGAGTATTCATGGCCACAAATCGCATTAGAGGAATTAAATCGCTTGCATTTGAAGGATACAAAGTGAACATTAGATTACAATGAATATCATATTCTCTCAATAATCTGATCTTTTCAATTGTTCTTTTAAAACTTCCCTTAGAACGAAAAAAATCATGAGTAGATTCTAATCCATCTAAACTCAATTGATAATGATGAATCCCCAACTCAGATAATCTTTTTACATTTTGTTTGTCTAAAAGATCTGGATTTCCCAATATTCCAAAACTTTTATTACGATTTTTTAGCTCAGATAAAAATTCAAAAATATCTTTTCTGAGCAGAGGATCTCCACCAGATATTTCGATAGGAATAAATTTAGCATTATATTTTTTTTCGAAAATATCTAAATCATCCAATATTTTAACAAGAGCATCTAAAACGAGTGTATTTTTTCTTTCATCAGCATATGTTTCTTCATCATACATATAACAATGTTTACAATAATTCGAGCAATTAGTTGTAACATGCCACTGCAAACTTATTGGATACTTAGAATCATACCAAAAACGATCTGTCTTCGGATGCCTAATCACCACAAGGACCGTTTCCTTGGAAAACAGACCCAGCAAAATCAGCTATTAATCCGGAAACTTTTGTAATCTCTAATTTTGAACAACCCGCACTTTCAAGTATTTGAATCTTCTGTTCTGCTGTTTGAGCAGATTCTAAAGTTTTCCTAAGAGTTGGATCGTTAGTAATTCTTTGGGCTATATTTATATCTACCATACTTACCTCCGCTAATAGATTAGCATATTTTTATATAAACATTAAAATCAATCTAACTATTAAAAATCAACTAACTTTTTTTTTGCAAACAAAAAAAAATAAAAAAATATACTTAAACAGCTTTATGAGAAGGTTTTAAAAAAAAAATAATTTTTTTTTATTTTTTTCAAAAAACTAGTGAAACAAATCAATATGTTTGATACCAACAGAAAAATTGGTTATTCCCAAATCGATTAATTCATCTAATATTTTTTTATTTGCAATCATCTCCCCACATAAAAATAGAGGTTTTTTTAAATCTTTACTCGATTGTATTACCATTTTAAGAAGTTTAATCATGCCTGGATGCATTTTTTTTGAACTTGCACCCTCGGTTGCTAAGGTATACCGACTAAGATCATTAGTTCCAATAGATAAAAAATCGACTATCTTTATGATTTCATCGGAAATTAAAGCTGCTGCCGGGGTTTCTATCATTGAGCCTATTTTTACATCTGATGAGATCTTTAAGTTTTTTTGAAGCTTTAGGATAGTTTTTTTAACTTTTGTAATTTCATCTATATTTTTTACAAATGGGATCAATATATATATATTTCCAAATGCACTCGCTTTCAAAATTGCTTTGATTTGATCTTCTAGGGCTTTTTTGTTTTTTAAAAGAAGAGCAATTCCTCTTGAGCTTTTTTCAAGTTTTTCAAAAACACTTACTTTTGGAACGGGTGGCATAAGAGAAAAGATGGGAATTGGTTCTAATAGATTAAATAAATATACTATAGCAAAAGCTACCCAAGCACTTTGTAATTACATAAAATCTCAAAATATTAAAAACCCCTCAATCTTAATCGGTTTTGATAGTCGAAAAAATTCAAAACTTTTTGCCGAAGAGACTGCTAAAGTTATAGCTGCCAATGGTATTCAAGCTTTTTTATTTAAAGAGCTCAGACCCACCCCTTTGGTATCTTTTGGATGTCGCTATAAAAGTTGCATCTCAGCGATTATGATAACAGCGTCTCACAATCCTAAAGAATACAACGGTTATAAAGTTTATTGGAAAGATGGAGGCCAGGTTGTACCACCACATGATATCGCAATCATCGATGAGTATTCTAAAATTGAATCTATTGAAGATGTGAAGGTCTTAGATTCTTTAGAGAGCCCATTAATTAAAATTATCCAAGATGAATTAGATGATGCTTATATAAAAACTCTTTTTTCAATGGATCTTTTTAAAAATGAAGTAAAAAATGCTAATTTGAAAATTATTTATTCTAATCTGCATGGAACAGGCATAACCCTAATGCCAAAATGTTTAGATAAATTAGGGTTTAGAGATGTTCATATAGTCAAAGAACAAGAAGAGGCTGATCCAAATTTCACCAATGCTCCAAAGCCTAACCCTGAAGAGAAACAAGCTCTAGAAATAGGCATAGGTTATCTAAAAGAGAAAAAGGCTGATATTTTTATAGCTACTGATCCCGATGCGGATAGAATGGGTCTTGTTATCAACCATCGAGGTGAAGAAATAATTTTAACTGGTAATCAGATCGCTTGCATAATGCTAGAATTTTTATGTAAATCAAAATCTCTTTTCTCTAAAACAGCCGCTGTTAAATCAATTGTCACAACCTCTCTTTTTCAAAGGATCTGTAAGCATTATGACATCCACTGTATCGATGTTTTAACAGGGTTTAAATATATTGCCAGCAAAATGAATGAATGGGAAATAGATAATTCTTTTGAATTTATATTTGGAGCTGAAGAATCTCTCGGTTTTTTAATTGAAACTTTTGTAAGAGATAAAGATGCTATCTCAGCGTCTTTATTGATCGCAAAAATTGCTCAAGCATTAAAAAATGAGAAAAAGACTCTACTTGATCTTTTATACGAGTTATATAAAACCCATGGTATTTATAGAGAAGCACAAACATCTTTGAGATTTGAGATGAAAGATGGAATGGATAAGATGAAAGAAATTATGGATAAATTAAGACTTTCTCCGCCAAAAACTATAGGAAATTTTACAATTGGATTTATCGATGACTATCTAAAATCTACAACTTTAGATGTTGCAAATAATACCAAAACTCAAATTACACTCCCTTCCTCAAATGTTTTGAGATTTTGGCTAAATGACAATTCTCAAATTGTCATTAGACCCTCCGGGACAGAGCCTAAAATAAAAATCTACGTAGCTGTTCAAGAATTGAATATAAAAGATTTAAAAAAAAATATCGATGAATGCGATATGCGTCTAAACGCTCTTATCGAGACTATGCGGCTCCAAATAAAATCTTAGCTTCTCTTCTTTCTTTTCAGGATCTTCGTACACGACAAAAAATAATTTGATAAAAAAAACCCAAACAATATTGGCAAAATTATTTAATATCATAAAAAAGGTGAATAAAATGGCTAAATCAATAAGTTATAAAAAAAGTTTAATAAAAAGGCTTAAAAATCCTAAGGAAGCTGCAGCGTATCTCAATGCTGCTTTAGAAGATGAGGATATAAGAGTTTTTCTTGTTGCTTTAAGGGATATAGCCCAAGCTCATGGTGGGGTTGCTTATTTAGCAAAAGAAACAGATCTTAATAGAGAAAGCTTATATAGGACTTTATCTCTACAAGGTAATCCGACAATTATCAATCTTTTTTTAATGCTTGAT
>JAAKFW010000094.1 GCA_011064905.1 Candidatus Anoxychlamydiales bacterium
TTATGTTGATGACATAGTGCTGCAAGGCCATATTTGAGTGTCGTTCCAAAAAGAGTTGCAAACTTCTGAGATACACCAGGCGCTAGATCTGTATTATTAGATCCAGGACGCTTAATGATTATTTGGTACTGTTTTCCGTTCAAAGAGACTCTAGAGAGCTTAGGAGGGGGGCTTGAGGACTCTGCTTTAGTTGTGTTTGAATATATAGGGGGTCCATTTGATGGAGGTTGAGCGTTAGGCATTGGGGAAGCCGGATTAGTTGGTAGAAATGGGATGTTACTCTGGGATGGCGTTAGGGCTGTCATATAAACCTCTTTTTTTATAATTGTGTAATTAATTTGTTATAAGTATAGTGTTTTTAATTTAAAATTTCAATAAAAATACATTAATAATTAATAAAGGAAGAAGAGCATATATTACAGAAAGTTTTAAAATGGAAATGTTTATTTTAATTTGATATTTAGCTTAATTTCTAGCAAATGAAGATAATTATACTATATTTTTTGTTTGCTTGTTAAGTCAAAGATAATTAATATCTTAAGGTAAAAAGGGTTAAAATATGGGAAACTTATATAAGTCTATTCTAATCTACGGGCCTCCCGGCTCCGGAAAGGGCACTATCAGTAAAGCTCTAAATCTCTCAGATTCAGTGTGTCACGTTTCAACAGGAGCTATTTTTAGAGGAATTGACCCTTCTTCTGAAAAAGGTAAAATGATAAATAGTTATCTAAAAAAGGGTAAGTTACTCCCGGATGACTTTACAGTAAATATTTGGCATGAATTTGTAGAGCATAAGATAAATGAAGGCCTCTATGATCCTAAGGAACATTTTTTGCTTTTAGATGGCATTCCAAGGACTTTGAAACAAACAACTCTTTTAGAAAAATATATCAAGGTTGAATATATCATTGTTTTAGAGATGAAAGATCTCGGCAAGCTAATTGCAAGAATGGAAAACAGGGCTTTGATAGAAAATAGATCCGATGATCTGGATAAAAATGTTTTAAAAAATAGAATAGATATTTATTTAAACGATACGACAAAAATTTTAAAACATTACTCCAATGATAAAATTTTTAATTTTAATGCACAGCAAAAAAAGTTAGAAGTTATTAGAGATGTTTTAGTGAAATTTGCACCTATTTTAAGTTAAAAACTTTTGTAAATTTATCAATAAAAAATGTTTTTTATAACTGTATGTTTTTAAATCTAATAAAATAAATTTCTGAATTTTATTAATTAAGTATATTTAATTAATAAAATTAAATTAACAATATTAAAATCTTCTTGTCTATTTAAAAGTAATAGGGTTGATGTTATAATTAACTAAATAAATATAGCGGTAATATAGCGGTGTTTTTATTAAGTTACGAGGAAAGCAATGAGTGTAGAAACGGCAAGAACTTTTTATCAAAGCAATTCATATAATGAAAATTCAAATGTAGTGGCAAAGCCTTTAGATTTGACATATTTTCAGCTAGATAAAAGTACATACATTTCTGCAAAAGAGATTGAAATGCTTCCGGATTCTTATAAAGAGCAAACTAAAAGTATTTTTGCAAAAGTTCTTAAAAATAAAGATGTTTTAGAAAGTATAAAAAAAGTAGATGTTTCAACTATTTCTCTCAAGATTCAAAATAAAAAGTTAGCCTATAGCTTTGATGATAAAAATGAAAGCATCTTTTTAAGTGATAAAAAAACTCAAAAAGCTTTTGAGAAAGTTACCAGAAATATAAAAAGATATTTAAAAAATACTAAAACAATAAAAGGTAGAAAAGTTCAAAATCTTACGATAATAGATAAAAATATTATAAAAGGTAGACCTTTTGATATTAGAAAAATAAGTGCAGATGAACGAGCTTTAAAGAAAAAATATCCAAATTTAATACGAGTTCCTCTTAAATACTTGCGAGTTCCTCTTAAATACTTTAGTAAATTTAGAAAATCAGATGCTGAATGGTCCCTATGGGCTGTTTTCCTTAGTGATATTCAAGTTTTTGCTGTAAAATCTTTTAAATTTATATCTGTGGAATTAGCTTTTTTAAAGAATATAAAGGGATGGGATGATTGGCTTGGATATTTGGTTGGATCTTTTGGTGTTCTCAATGGAATTGAAAATATTAAAGATGCAAGAAAAATCGATGATAGAGAAGGGAAATATGATGGAATCCATAAAATTATTAGAAATACGTTTGCAATTGTAGGAGGGTCAATAGATTGGATTGGTAAAGCTATAAAAACTGTAGGCCATGTTGTAATAAAATTAGCTCTTTCCATTATCGCAACTTCTGTATTTTTATTTGTAACTTTATATGCTCTCGTAAGATTTGTATATTTTGATATAAAAGCGATTCATTTTAAAAAGAAACTAAATGAGTATCTAAAGAATGACAAACTAACAGATGAAGAGAAAAAAATAGGAGCTTTGAACTTTTTAAAAGATAAGTTGATGCTATCTAAGGAAAAGTCTTTTAAAATTTTGAAAAAAATAAGAAAAGAAAACCCAGGTTTTTCAGATGATAAAATTGAAAAATTATTCCATGGAAAAATAAAAAAACTAGTTGAAACGAAAGTAAAAAGATTTGAAAGAAGAGTAGGCTCAAATGTAGCTTCCCTAATTCAAAGAAATGTGAAACAGATCCTAAAAGATCCTAAAAATGATCTAAATATTGAAAATATAAATAAAATCTTTGAGAAAGTTTTATACAAAAACTCTGTGACAATTCATGAAAATACAGTATTTTCATTAGCGATAGCTTTGCAAGGGATAGAATTTATTTTATTCATGATTATTGGTTTTACAATCCCAGCTTTAATTCCGGGAGCTTTATCTTCTATGCTTTTTGCCTATGTGCAAGGATATAGTTTTTATAGGAGGTTCTATCTTAAAGAAAACAAAATAGATAAAAAAGATGAAGATGAGATAGAAAAAAAAGCATCTTTAATTTCTCAAGCTACGATATAAAAAAAAAATATATTTTTTTTTGCTATAGTAAAAGAAATAGCAAAAAATAATCACTTATGCAAAATATCGACTTTCAGATTAGAGCATTTTTAGCATATATAGAGTCTGAAAAAGGGCTGTCCGCCAATACAGTGGAAGCATATTTTAGAGATATTAGATATTTTAAAGATTTTTTATTCAAAAAATCAATTAGTAGATTTGAAGATGTTAAGCAAGCAGATGTAATTGAATATCTGAGCTTTTTGAAAACTAAATATGCTTCCTCTTCAATTTATAGAAGTTTTGTTGCTATAAAAGTCCTTTTTAGATTTTTGAAACAAGAAAATGCTATCAAAAAAGATATAACCCTTTATTTGGATCTACCTAAAATTTGGCAGTTTCTGCCATCTGTCATGACTCCTCAAGAGGTGGATTCTCTATTAAAGCAAATTAAAACAGATGATTTTGTCGGAGCAAGAGATAAAGCTATTTTAGAACTTTTATATGCAACAGGGATTAGAGTATCAGAGTGCTCTTCTCTAAAAATATTAGATGTAAATGACGGTTTTATAAAAGTTACAGGAAAAGGTAAAAAACAAAGATTAGTTCCTATTGGTAAAAAAGCAATTAAAGCTATCGATCACTATCTTTTAAACTTCAGAAATGAAGTAAAGGAAATTGATTATTTATTCATCTCCAAAGGTGGAAAAAAAATTAATAGAGTTACTATCTACCATAGAATCAAAATTTATGCACGTGGAGCGAATATTAAAAAAAATATATCTCCACATACTCTTAGACATTCCTTTGCAACTCATCTTTTAGAAAATGGAGCAGACCTTAGGCTCATTCAAGATATGTTAGGTCATGCAGATATTTCTTCAACAGATAGATATACTCATATCTCGAAAGCTCATTTAAAAAAAGCTTTTGAGAATTTTCATCCAAGGCCTTAAAAAATATTTATTAATGTTGATATAGAACTTTTATTGCTTTTTTTTCTCTTTTAAATTAAGGTTCTTACATTTTTAAAATTTTTTGAAAGGCAAGAAAATGTCATCAGTTAGTTTAGGCGAGTTTAGATTCATAGACGGAATATATAGGTTTAAAAAAAACTCAGAAGGGGATATTTCAATAGAAACTAAAAAAACTTCTGGTGAAACTTATGGAGAACATAAATTTGATAGCTCTTGTTTTGATACAATGAATTTTCCAAATACCTGCTTATCTGATGATCAAAAAATTAGATTTTGCTTGAGAAATCCTCATTTCAGACCTTTAATTGATAAGACGACAAGTAAAGTATTTTTTAAAACTATCCCGGCAGCTCAAAAAACATGGTTAGATTTAAATAAATTTGAAAGGTCTGCTGGGACAAATTTTAATAGAATGGTTCCTCTCTCTGATGGATCGCTTTTAGTAACTACAAATACTCGTTATTTTAGGATTTTAAATCCCAGATCTGGAAAACAAAAAACTTTAAATAGTCATAATTTTAATGAGATTTCAGGAGGAATTGAACTAGGAAATGGGCTTTTAGCTCTAAAGACAGGTAAATATACAATTTAACTTTGGGATTGGAAAAAATCAAAATATATAGATGAAATAAAATTTGAAGGTAAAACGATTGGTCTTTTTCAAGCATTCTCTAAAGACTTAATTGTAATGTATTGTTCAAATGATTTAATTGTTTTTGATTTGACTAAAAATGGAATTGCTCAAGAAATTCCAAAAGGAAGGTTTTTAAAAAAAATTTCCAATACAAGCTTTTCTATTTTAAATGAAAATACAATTGAAAGATATTCTTTAGATGAAAGAGAAAAAAAACCATTTAAATTAAAAGAAAAGCATGAGTTAAAATTTGACAAAGATAAATATTTGTATGATTTTTCTTTTCTTTCCAATGGCCATATTTTGTTTTTCTTAAGAGAAAAGATTGATAATGAAGATATGAAAGTATCGATCTTTATCACTGATAATAAATCATACGTTCAACTAACTGAGGCGCACTCAATCAATGATATAAATTTTTGTGAGGTAGAAATTGAGATTGACGGTAAAGTACAGCTTTGTTTAGCTAAAGCCTATCAATATAGTCGTGATATTAGATACTGGAATTGTAAAACGGGTGAAAATTTTAAAGATGTTAACAAGCATTCAGGTGACATAAAATCTTTAATAAAACTTAGAGATAATTCTTTAATATCACGAGTAGGAGATCATCAAGTTAAAATTTTTGATTTTACTAAGGACGAAAAAGATAAAAACTATTATGAAAAAACGGCTCAAAATAGTGTGTTGACTCTTCAAGAGCTCTTTGATGGATCTGTAGCTGTTCAATCTATTAATTCAATAGAATTTATCTCGCCAACAACAACATCAAATGATGATGTTGATTTAGAGGAATTAAGTGTTGATGCATTAAAAGCTAGATTAAGACAATCTCCTCAAGATTTTGAAACTTACAAATGTTTAGCTTATTAAGTGGAAAGTAAATTTAGTAGGGAGGAAACATATCAACTATATCTAATGGGAATACAAGAAGCTATTAAAGCTAATAATAAATATCGAGCTAGAAGATTTTATGAAAAAGCTCTTAGCACTGCAAAGGATAATCTTGATAAAAAACCTTCAGATACAGTAAATGAAAGGCTCAAACAAGCTCACTTGATTTATTTAAATTTTTTAGATGATTTTCTCGATAGGAAAGAAAAACTAAAAGTTTATAAAAATTTACATAAGCTTTTACCAAAAGATGGATATTTAGAAGAATATAAAAAATTAATGGGAAAAAGCTATAAAAAAAGACTCATTGTCGGTGATGGAAACTTTTCATATACTGAAGATTTGATTAATCAACATAAAGATACTCATCCAGATCTTGCTAAATCAATAACTCCTACAGAAATTACAGATTGGTATTTAAGTGATGCTGATACAAAAAAAAGAGTTCAAAAGTTAATGGAAGAAGGAGTGAAATTTCTTTTTGATGTAGATGCAACAACAATACATGAAAAGTTCAAAAGTAAAAGATTTCATAGAATTCATTGGAATTGTCCATTTGGAAGCTCTGGTCCTATTCCTGAAAAAATAGAAAAATTTTATAAATCTGCTTCAGATTTACAAAAACCCTTTGATCGAGTTCATATGACTCTAGCACAAGAA
>JAAKFW010000095.1 GCA_011064905.1 Candidatus Anoxychlamydiales bacterium
CTATTCTAACGTCATTGTCTTATCTTACTAATTTTCAAGCAAGTACTTTTTAAAAAAAGATTATTTTTTTTCAATTGTTACTAAAATTCTCTTTTTTTTACCTGCTCCAAAAAGCAAAAAAGTATCGTTTATAAGATCTTTTTCTGAAATTATAATTGAAGGATCTATAACTTTTTTATTGTTTAAATAAGCACCACTATTTTTAACTAGTCTTAGAGCTTCTGATTTTGAAGAAGTAAGCCCAATTTGACATGCTATGTCAGTATATTTTTTTCCTATGATGTCGGAAAAAGTTACGTTTATGTTTGGCATATCTTTTGAGATCTGTTTTAACGTATCATAATCTAAAGTGGAATCAGAGCCAGGTTTAGCAGCATTAGTTACATTTTGAGCGATTTCCAAACCTTCTTTTCCGTGAATAAACTCTGTAACTTCTTTTGCTAATATTTTTTGTGCTGTATTTGGTTTGTAAGAAGGTGCTCTCATTTGATTCTCAATGTCATTAATATCTTCTAACGATAAAAATGTAAGCATTTTTAAAAGTTTTATAACATCTGTATCAAGCACTCTGATTAGGTACTGATAAAAATCAAAGTAGGATAGTTTTTTCTCATCTAGCCAAACAGCTCCTGATTCAGTTTTACCAAATTTTTTTCCATCCGCTCTTGTAAGGAGTGAAAATGTCATTCCATAGACTGTTTTATGAGTTAGTTTTCGAATAAGCTCAATTCCGGCTGTGATATTTCCCCATTGATCGGAACCGCCTATTTGAAGAGTAATATTTGAGTGTTTATAAAGATGATAGAAATCATATGATTGCAAAATTTGATAAGAGAACTCTGTAAAGCTCATTCCCTCTTGAGATTCCATCCTAAGTTTTACACTCTCTTTTGCAAGCATAGGACCAATTCTAAAATATTTACCTATATCTCTTAAAAAATCTGTAAACTTTATTTTTTCAAACCAATTATTGTTATTAACAACTTGGATATCTTTTCCTAAAACCTTTTCTAAAAAAGTTCTAATAGAAGAGATATTTTTTAAGATTATTTTATCATCTAAAAATGGTCTTTCTAGACTTTTACCGGAAGGATCTCCTATTCTGCCAGTAGCGCCGCCAATTAAAGCGTAAGCCTTATGTCCATGCTTCTTTAACCATGAAAGAGCCATTACTCCAACTAAATGACCAATGTGTAAGCTATCAGCTGTTGGATCAAACCCCACATAACAAGATATTGGTTTATTAACTATTTCTTTAAGCTGTTTGTCCGATAACTGATCTATAAAATTTCTCTTTTGTAAAACTTCTATAACGTTTGTCATGATTTAAATCTTTTATCCTTATGTAGTAGTAAATAACTAGGCTACAACAGATTTTTTTTTAGATCAAGAAGGTAAAAAAATATATTAGGAGATAAAATTGAATCGATTATGTAAAGACATAGGAAAAAAAAACGTTTTACAATATCAAAAATCAAAATTAGCTCTTTTAAGCTCTCTATTGACGTTCAATAATTCTGTTTTTTAAAGTATTTTCAACGCCTTTTAATGATTTAGTAAAAGTTTTAGCATTTAGAATTTTCTCAGCATAATTAGCTACTCTAGTAGAGCTCTTTGCTGGAGTATTGTTATTATCAAAAAGAGTTAAAGATTCTTTTTTTACAAAAACTCTTAGCCCTGCCCAACGAGCTATTTGCTCATGAATCTGTATAACTTTTTCATTTAGATTTTCCTCTGTAACATTTTCATCTTGCTGCTTTAGTCTTTTCTCTAATTTTTCTCTTGTTTTTGTTATTCTTTCGCTCTCTTCAGCAAGTGGCTTTTGATTATCTGTTGGTAATTTCTTGTTATTTTCTGGCAATCTACCAACACTTAAACTATCACCCATTGTATTTTCTCCTGGCTTTATTAAGCACAAATTTTAATTTATACAAAAAAAAAATATATATCAAAGAAAATATTTAAGATATGAATTCCAACTCAGCTTTTTCATTGGCAATAATGACTCTATCAGCAAGATCTATAAAGAGCCCTGTCTCTATAACACCAGGTATTGAAATGATATTTTTATGCACTAATGTAGGGTCATCCAAAAGATGAGGAAGTTTTAGATCTAAAATGTAGTTTTGATTATCCGTTAAAAGAAAACTCCCCTTTTCATCTTTTCTATAATCTGATAAGTATCCTAACTTTTCTAATTGAAGTTTTGTTAAATTGCTTGCAAACGGGACTATTTCGACAGGAAGTAAAACCTTTCCTAATTTATCTACTAGCTTCTTTTCATCTATCATGATTATAGTTTTTTTACTAAAGGCAGCCAAGATTTTTTCTTTTAAAAGAGCAGCGCCGGCTCCTTTAATCATCTGCTTTTTTTGATCTACTTCATCAGCTCCATCTATATAGATATCAATATGATCTATTTTATCAATATCAATTAGATCTATACCTAGTTTTTTTGCAAGAGTAGAAGAAGCAATTGATGAGGCTACAGCTTTGATAGATAAAGATTTTTCGCATCTTTTAGCTAAGGATTCAATAAAGAAAGCAGCGGTAGTTCCTGTTCCAAGACCTACAATAGATCCGCTTTCTACTAAATTAGCAGCAGCAACTCCAAGTTGTTTTTTAGCTTCACTCATGTAAGTATCTTTATTTTCAATTAATACTTAATGTTAAATTTATTGTCCGCTAAAGTCAAGATAGCATTAATAGCATTTTGAGCATCCTCTCCTTCAGCTTCAATTTTAATTTTAGCTCCTCTTGCAGCTGCTAACATTAAAATTCCTAAAAGAGATTTAGCATTTACAGAATAGTTTCGATAAAATAATTTTATTCGAGAATTAAAAGCAGATGAACATTTTACAAGTTCCGTAGATGGTCTTGTATGAAGTCCTTTTTCATTTTTAACGACAAACGTAGCTTTATATGCTTTTTTTTGATGCTTCATTATAATTTAATTTATAAGTGTGTTATAGCTCAGAATATAACAATTAAATATAAAAATCAAATAAATTTATTTAAACTTTTAAAGTTTTGAAGAAGTTATTCAAAAAATAAACTTAATTTTTCAAAAAAAACCACTACATTATACGCTTTAAAGAGTCTTTTAAGCTTTTAAAGAGAAGCTTTCTTTAAAGGACAGGGGATTTTCTCTATAAAATTTATTAGCATCAAAGTTTTAAATATTAGCACTTAACTCTTTTGTTTGCTAAGAGGTTGAATAAAATAAAGCTATAATGTTAATATGGGGACGCTCAATAAACCAATGCAAAATAAATTATACAATTATTTGGAGGCAACCATGTCAAATGTAGCAGAAAAGAAAAAAACTACTCTAAAACCATTAGCAGATAGAGTAGTAGCTCAAAGACTAGAAAGTGAAGAGACTCTAAAAGGTGGAATTATCATTCCAGACTCAGCTAAGAAAAAACAAGAAATGGCTAAAGTAATAGCAATCGGCCCTGGAAAAGTAACTGATGAAAATAAAACTATCACAATGCCTGTAAAAATTGGGGATATTATCTTCATGGACAAGTATTCAGGTCAAGAAATAACTATCGATGATGAAGAGTTCATTATTGTAAAATCTGATGATATTATCGCTATTGTTGAATAGTAAAATTTTATAAAATTAGGAGTAAAAAAATGGCACCAAAAAAAATAAAATTTAGAGAAGAAGCAAGGCAAAAAATTTTAAAAGGAGTTCAGACTCTAGCCGCTGCAGTTAAAGTAACTCTAGGTCCAAAAGGAAGAAACGTTGTTTTAGACAAGCCCTATGGATCACCACAGATCACAAAAGATGGCGTTACAGTAGCTAAAGAAATTGAGCTCGAAGACAAACATGAGAATATGGGCGCTCAAATGGTAAAAGAAGTTGCTAATAAAACAGCTGATAAAGCTGGAGATGGAACAACAACAGCGACTATTTTAGCAGAAGCTATATATTCAGAAGGTCTAAGAAACGTAACAGCTGGCGCAAATCCTATGGATTTGAAAAAAGGGATAGAAAAAGCTACTCAAGCAATAGTAGAATCCCTTCAAAAGCTCTCTAAACCTATTAATAACACAAAAGAGATCGCTCAGGTTGCAACAATCTCTGCAAATGGCGATGAAGAAATTGGTCAAATAATCGCAAAAGCGATGGATAGCGTTGGTAAAGACGGAACTATAACAGTTGAAGAAGCAAAAGGTTTTGAAACAACTTTAGAAGTTGTAAAAGGCATGAACTTTGACAGAGGTTATCTATCTTCATATTTCATTACAAACCCAGATAAACTCCAAGCAGAGCTAGATGATGCGTACATTCTTATCTCTGAGAAAAAAATATCTTCAATGAAGGAATTTTTACCAATCTTGCAAACAACTGCAGAGACAGGAAAACCTCTTTTAATCATAGCAGAAGATATAGAAGGAGAAGCTCTAGCTACTTTAGTTGTTAACAGGCTAAGAGCTAATCTAAAAGTTGTTGCTGTCAAAGCGCCAGGTTTTGGAGATAGAAGAAAAGCTATGTTAGAAGATATTGCAATTTTAACAGGTGGGCAGTTCATCTCAGAAGATCTAGGAATCAAACTAGAAAATACAACCCTAGAGATGCTTGGTAGAGTTAAAAAAGCTATTATCAAAAAAGAAGAGACAGCACTAGTTGATGGCGCTGGTAAAAAAGAAGCTATTCAAAACAGAATAGATCAAATAAAAACTCAAATTGAAAATAGCGATTCTGATTATGATAAAGAAAAACTTCAAGAAAGATTAGCTAAACTAACCGGCGGAGTCGCTATCATTAAAGTTGGTGGAGTTACAGAGCTTGAAGTTAAAGAGAAGAAAGATAGAGTAGATGATGCTCAGCACGCTACAAAAGCAGCTGTTGAGGAAGGAATTTTACCAGGTGGTGGAGTTGCTTTTATCAGAACAAAAAAAGCTTTGGGAATCCTTATTGATTCTTTAACAGGCGATGAGAAAATCGGAGCTGAAATAGTTAAAAAATCTATTACTTCTCCTCTTCGTCAAATCTCTTTAAATGCTGGAGTTGAAGGCTCTTTAATTATTCAAAAAGTTGAAAGTTTAAAAGACTCTGAAGGATATGACGCTGCAACAGATACTTTCGTAGATATGTTTGAAAAAGGAATTGTAGATCCAACAAAAGTTGTTAGATGTACAATTCAGTTTGCTGCATCGATTGCAGGCTTATTACTTACTACAGAAGCTATTATAACAGAAGATACCGAAGATAAGGATAGTGCCCCTCAAATGGCGCCTCCTATGGGAATGGGATATTAATCAATAATTGTTGATTAATAAATTTTATTCAAAAGCACCATCCAAAAAGATGGTGCTTTTTCTTTAAAATATTTGAATATTTGCTTGACAAGATGCTGTTTATATTTATAAAATTTTTGAAATTGGAGATATTATGACATCAAGAATTTGTTCTTTATCTTGTATAAAGTTTTTTTCGAAACCAACATTATCAAGTATTGCTACTAGATCTTTTAACTATTCTTCAAATCAAAAAATTTATCGTCTTACCCAAAGATCTCTTTTTTCCACTATGAAAAAAAAGCCATCAGAAAAAACTGGATTTTGGGCATTACTTACTAAAGAACAAAAAAAAGAGATACAAGAAAAAATGAGTATAAGTTCCTATTTTAATAATCCTCTTAAGGATTTTTTATTCTATTCTGAGATTATCAATATGTGTAAAGGAGAGTTAGGTGATGCAAAAAAAGATTGGACTGCCGAAAGAGCTATTACCCAGCTTACTGGAGGATATATACCTTATAGGAATTTTGATAATGATAGATATCGAATTCCTTCCCTCGAAAAATTTAAATTGGAATTTTCTTTAGTTAATTTTCTAAATGCTGATGTTATTAGAGGTCTTAATGGCAAGATTCCAATAGAAGAAATGTATGAAGACTTTTGCTTGATTGAATATGCTAAATATAACAATAGGCAAGTTTATTGGGATGATTTTGAGATGTACGGTGAAATACCCAGGGCTACCTCATTAAAAATGATTTAAAAAATAAACATAAATAGCGATAGTTAAAAGCATTGTGTAAAAAAAAGGAGTTACATAATGCTTGATAAA
>JAAKFW010000096.1 GCA_011064905.1 Candidatus Anoxychlamydiales bacterium
GTTAATCAAGCTCAAAGGCTTCAATTTATAGAAGGTCAGCTTCAAGAAGCTAAAAGGTATTGGAGATCTGCAGAGGATAATAGAAAGATCGCTACTAGGATACAGAAGGAAATTGATGAGCTGAAGATTGAGAGGATGAAGCTTCAGAAAAAGGGATAAAAAAAGAGCCTTAAAATAGGCTCTTTTAGTTTAAAGTTTCTGTGGTTTGTTTGTTATATATTTACCTTGAAAATTTTAGGTTTAGGTGTTTAGTTATTTCATCTTTTATTTGAGGATCTAATCCTTCAAAAAGCTCCCATACTAGTTTTCTTTGGGTTTCAGGATTTCTGTGTTGATCAATAATCTTGTCAATTTTATATTTAGCGTTATCGATCATTCTTTTGTACGTAAGGTCTCGCGTTTTCAACTGGATGTATAAGTTTAATTCATTTTGAAGTTTTTTAGGGGAAGAGTTGACTATTTCATCTAGTTGCCTAGTTATCTCGTTATTATCTAAAGTTTGGACCTTTAGAGACATATTAATTTCAATAAATACTTGGTTGATTTGTTTTTTAAATGAAAATAATTCTCTATTATCAGGTTTTGTGTTTAGTTCTGCTCCTTTTGAGAAAGATCGGTCAGATGATATTTCTGGAGTCCTAGAGCTGTTTGATCTTTTTTTTTGCCCTTCTGTCCTTTCTGGCGGTACATATCTTTTGAACTCAGTTTTTTCTGAAGTTTTAAAGAGAGCAAAAAAACTGCTAATTAAATCGCTAAATAGAGTCTGAATTGTTCTCAACCATGTAGGTTTAGATTCATTTCTTGCTTCTGAGGTAGTGCCCGATCTTGGTGTTGGTTGGTAAGAGGTACTTGGTGGTATTGGCATTTTTTTCTCCTTGTTTAATATTAATTATTATATCTTTTTAATTAACCATTATTAAAATTATAGTATGTTTTAATTTAATTAGCAAGTAATATATCTATTTTTAGTAATTAACTCACAAAAACTTATATAAACAATTCAAATTATTTATTTACAATGACTTGCGTAAAATCTTTTTTTGAAAAATTCTCGATTTGAAGCTTTTTAAGCCTAGATGTATTGCCTGATATAATAGATACCCTACTTTGAGCTATAGATAAGCTCTTGGCTATAAAGCGGATAAGCTCTTTATTGGCTTTGCTCTTCTCAGGAGAAGCCTTTATTCTGACCTTAAGAGTATCTTCTGCAAACCCAACTATTTGATTTACCTTGGATTTAGGGATAATTTTAACTTTTAGAATCATAATATCTCTTTCATAATAAAGGCTTTTAAGCTTTTTTACATAAAACGCTCATAATTAGGTGTTTAGTCGCAACGAATCTAACTGTTTTAATCTTGTTCTAATCAATTATTATCATAAACATATAAAAAACAGTAGCTTAAAAAAAACTAAAAAAGTAATATCTAGAGTTATGAAAAATTATAAGTTCACAAATTCATTCCTTCATATTTTCCATCGAAGCTAAAAGCTTCATGCAATCTAGTGTTTTGTTTAATTTAAGAATAATATTTAATGTTTAGGAGAAAATATGAAAATTAAAGAATTTATATCAGTTACTTTGCTAATAGCCGGCACTACGATAGGAGCTGGCATGTTAGCTATTCCCTTAGTTACCGCTTCAAGTGGGTTTTTGCCTGCTTTTGTTATTACCTTTTTTGTTTGGCTTTTTATGTTTTTAACGGGGCTTTTGTTTTTAGAAGCTACCCTTTGGATGCCAAAAGATGCAAATGTTCTATCCATGACAGAGAGGTTTTTGGGTAAGAAATTTAAGATTTTATCAGGCGGTACTTTTGTGTTTTTATATTACTGTTTGATGATTGCTTACTATGCTGCTGGAGCTCCTCTTTTTGCATCTTTTATAGATGCTATCTTTCAAATTACTTTGAAAGGCTGGGTAATATACGCTATTTTTGGGGTTATTTTTGGGGCGATTGTTGGAGTCGGAATCAAATTTGTAGATAGAGTCAACTATATTTTGATGACAGCTTTATTTATCTCATTTTTTGTGCTAGTCGGGGTCGGGAACAAAAATGTAGATTTTGAAAGGTTTGTTTATCAGAATTGGAAAAGTGTTTTTTTTGCAGCGCCTGTCTTATTTAGTTCGTTTGGATTCCACAATGTAATCCCATCACTGACTTTTCACTTCAATCGAAAACCTAAACTTATGAGATATTCGATTTTAGTTGGAACTGTCATTCCTTTTATTATTTATTTGCTTTGGCAATATCTAATAATTGGAGCTGTTGATAAAGAAGTAATCGATCAAACGCTAAAAGCTGGAAAACCAATCACCGTAGCTCTGCAGTCAATTACCGGAATTGGTTGGGTAAAAGCTCTTGGTAGAATTTTTGCTCTTTTTGCTATTATTACATCTATGTTAGGGGTGTCTTTTTCTGTTGTTGATTTTCTAGGTGATGGTTTAAAAATGAAAAGACATGGAAAAGATAGGTTTTTCTTATGCCTTTTAACTTTTGTTCCTCCTTTTATCTTAACTGCCTTAGATCCATCTATTTTTGTTTTAGCAATAGGTGTTGCCGGTGGATTTGGAGAGGCTTTTTTAAATGGGATTTTGCCTGCTATGTTAGTCTGGAAAGGCAGGTATAAAGATAAACTAAAATCTAGTTTTTCTCTTTTCGGAGGGAAAATTACCCTTAGCGTTATTCTGGTTATAGGCTTTTTAGTAATGGTTTTAGAAAGCATCCATTTAGTAAAACAATATTTAAAATAATTTTTACATATTGTGATAAATTGCAAATAATTCTATAGTCTTTGGCTTACTTAAAATTAAACCAAAGGCTATTGAAATGACATCTAGATTACAAGCTATTAGAACAGGTATTTCGACTAAAATATCAAGCGTAACTACAAGTATATCAAGTGTAACTACAGGGATATCAAATAGAGCTGCTGATGTATCAAATAAAGTTAGAAGTGGGGCGCAAGGTGTTCTAAATAGCGTAAACAGTGCAAAAAGCTATGTTATATCTAGTTTGACGATTTCAAAAGAAAATAGAGGGAAAATAAAAGCTATACCTAAAAAAATTATGGATTTTATTATAAAAAATAGATCGCTTATATTTTTCGGTTTAACCGTTTTATTTTCTTATTATTTGGCTTCTGCAAAAGCTTTTGAGTATTTATCAAAAGCAGGATTTTCTTTAACAAGCTCTTTTGTCTCAGGAATGACTATAGGCACAGGTCTTTTAGCTCTAAAAAATATCTTGTTTTCTTATCCAATCAAAAATACTAAAGAGAATAAAGATAAAATTAATCAAGATGATAAAATAAACTATTTGCTAGGTATTGCTAATCTTTGCCGAATATATATAAGCCCGGTTCAAGCTTTAGGTACATCTTTTGCTACTTTGGGTTTTATGGCAGTGAAGACAGCATATAAAATTTTTCTACCAGCAGATGAGATAAAAAAAGATCTTGAAATAACTTTTTTAATACCAAAAAAACTTTCTAAAAAAGTAAATGTTAAACTTTGAGTAACAGAGGTTTATACTCAGAGTATTTAATTTGGTTTTCTAGCACTTGATTATTTTACAAACCTTTTCAGATCCTTTGTCTTCAGAAAAATAACATTTGATCTTTATTTTTAATGCCGAGTGAATTCTATAATCTGTTCTGCTTCCCTGAAGTTTTCTGTCTCTACTATAGCCTTTTTCAATAATCTCTTCTTGATATAAGTTTTGCGGGAAATCCCATGCTGATGGCCAGTTTTGTTTGCCAAGTATCACTTCAGCTTGATCCTCAGACTCTATATCAAAAGATTTGTAGCCATACTTTTTAGCAAGTTCAGCTCCTTTTTGTAGAGCTTTTCTCTTTGCTGTTTTATACATCGTGTGATCTCTTATAACGATAATGGTAAATTCGTTTTTTTCATTCCTATGCTCAAGCAGCTTATTATTAGAGTTTTGGGAATATGCGCTAGATGTTGTAATTAAAAAAACAGCAATTAATAGTGATAGAAATCTATATCTCATTTTTATCCTCTATAATCAATAGGTCTATTTAATGATTATAATTGCAGTATTGTAATTAAAATTAAACAATAATTTAAATTTACATAATTAACTTTAACAAAAGACTAATATTAATATTTGTAAGAAGTCTATTGTCAGTGCTTTAGCGAAGATTAATAAAAAAGCCCCATTGCTTAGTGGTAATAGGGCTAAATATTAAAATAGAAAATTTTTAGAAATTACATTCCGCAAATTTCACATTTAGATTTTTTTGATTTTTTGCTTTTTCTTCTAGCTGGTTTTTTAGTTGCTTTTTTAGCAACTTTTCTTTTAGCTGTTTTTTTAGCTGGTTTTTTAGCAACTTTTCTTTTAGCTGTTTTTTTTGTTGTTCTTTTTTTCGCTGGCATATTTTCTCCCTCCTAAATCTTAGGTTTTATATATACTCTCTATTTTGCGAATATAAGATAGCTATTATTTATGCAATGGTTTTTTTTGGTTTTTTCTTATGTAAGGCTAAATTTTTTGTTGATTTTATATATTTTTTAAGGTTTTTTCTTAATTAGAAGAGATCTAAAATTTATATAGAAAAAATGAAAAAATTTATTTTTATTTTCTTAAGCTTTTTTTTAGCACTTCAAACATATAGTTTTGCTAAAGAGAGTAATAAAGAGGTCAGAGTCTATTTTTTTTGGAGTAGGGGCTGCAAACATTGCGATAGAGAAAAAATCTTTTTATCTAAACTACAAAATAAATATCCTAGCGTAAAAATTTATCGATTAGAAGCTTGGAAAAGTCAAGAAAATAGAGATCTTTTAGTAAAATTGAGTAAAGAGTTAGATATAGATATATCAGGTCTTCCTATCACTATTGTTGGAGATCAGGCCTTTATTGGTTATTTAGATGAAAATACAACAGGGAGAAATATAGAAAATGCAGTTAAAAATGCTCTAAAGAATGGATCTAAAGATGTAGTTGAAAATCTAATAAAAAACCCTGAAGATGTTAAGTTAAAAAAACATACTATCCCTGAGAAAATTAGAGTTCCATTTTTTGGTGAAGTCGAAATAAAAAATCTATCTCTTCCTCTAATTACTATTTTATTTGGAGCAATAGATGGTTTTAACCCATGTGCTATGTGGGCCCTTTTAATGTTGCTATCTTTTCTAATAACTCTTAAAAGTCGGAAAAAAATGCTTTTTCTCGGCTCTATATTTATTTTTGTCTCAGCTATTGTCTATTTCATGTTTATGGTAGCTTGGTTAAATTTTATGCTGTTTTTTAGCTATATTAATTGGGTGAAAATATTAGTTGGATCAATTGCAGTTTTAGGTGGAGTTTACTACTTAAAAGAGTATATTTTTAATAAAGATAGCTCATGCAAAATAACAAGTTCCAAATATAAGAAAAAAATAGTAACTACAATGTCTTTTTTAACAGAAAAAAAAGGGATTGTTTTAGCTATTCTCGGAATTTCTGTTCTAGCTTTTTTGGTGAATTTAATAGAACTTATTTGCTCAGCCGGTTTGCCTATTATCTATACCCAAATACTTAGTCTCTCTTCTTTAAGTACATCTAGTTATTATCTTTATATCCTTTTGTACATACTAGTTTTTATGCTAGATGATCTGCTCATTTTTTTTATCGCTGTATTTTCTCTTCATCTTCTAAAACTTACTACCAAATATAGCCGTTTTTCTCATCTTATTGGGGGAGTTGTTTTATTAGTTTTAGGAAGCTTACTTATTTTTAAGCCAGAATGGCTCATGTTTTAGGAAGCATTTCTAAAAGAGCTTTAGAGGTATTCTTATGTCTCAAAATTAATCAACTATTTACATTTATATAATCTGTTGATAAAAGAAAGGAAAATACTATAAATAGGTAAATCATGCGTACAAAAAGAATTTCAGGAATCATCATAGTACTCATAGGAGTCGCTTTGATACTCTCATCTTTCTATATTAGAAGTCGCGTTAGATCAGGAAGGCAAGAAATTTCTGAAGCGCAGAGTACAGTCAGTAAAGGAAAGAAACTTTTTTCTGTTACCCCAATAACTAAAG
>JAAKFW010000097.1 GCA_011064905.1 Candidatus Anoxychlamydiales bacterium
CAATTAAATTAATAATTATTATATTTATTTATTTTAGTAATGTTCTCAATAATATATTGATCTTTTTCTTTAATATTTACTACTGCTTCAATATTTTTAGATGATATCAAGAATTCACTATCATCTATTTTTTCAATATTTTTAGGTTTTTTTATAACCTCTAAAACCTGCTTAACATGGATACAATAATTTTGCATTCCTAAAAGAGCAGCTTCTGTAAATAAAATTTTTATTTTTCTTTTGTTAAAGTCATAAAAGGGTTTTTCTGAAAAGATAGAATCTAAATCCAAATCATCATATAAAAATAAATAAATAGAAAAAACATTTGGATTGCTTAAAAAATCTTCATCTATAAAAGTTGGTTTATTATCGTACGACATAAATACATTATCAAAAATATCTGAGATAAAATTTATAGAATTTAGCTTAGATAAATCTTCGGATATAAGATCATAAAAAATAAAATCTAAAGATCTAAAACCTTGCTTTTGATTCTTTTTAGTTGAAATTGATAAATGATCAAAATCATCTAAAATAGCATTATCACATTGTAAAGAGAATTCCAGTTGGTCTAACGTTTTTTTTCTATTTAGCATTTTGCTTTTTATGTAAAAAGGCAAAGAAAAGTTATCTGTCTCATCATATACAAAGTTTTTTTCATAAAATGGCTTAGTTTTTATCTCTACTCTTTCTTGAAGGGTTCTATCTAGTAAATCCAAAGACTTTATTTTTACAATCTCATTGTTATAGATAGTTTTATATCTTCTAGATAAAGCGTCATAAAAGTGTTGAGTGTAAAATATATCATTTTTGAAAACTTTTTCTTCTTTTATTAATCTTTTACAAAAGTCATATGAAAATTTCTTAGAAACATTACTATCTTTCATCTCAATTAAAGAGGAAAAATTATATAAATAGGTTTTTTCATCTATGATTTGATCTCTTTGAGCCATAACTTTTCTGTTTACTATTCTTTTTAAATAATCACGCTCAAAATGAGTTTTAATTCCCTTTTCGTCTATATAAGTTTTTAGGGTTCCATCTAGGTTATAGATATACCTTTTTATAAAGCCGTTTTTTTTGATAAAAGTGGGGTTTGAAAAGATATTATATTTCATTTCTATAATATCTTTTCCTTTATCTATTTTAGAAATATTACCAAAACTATCATAAAATAGTTTTTTAGAATTTTTTATCATCTTTTCATTTGTGGATATCTTAGTTAGATTAGAAAAAGAATCGTATTCATAAAAAGTCTCTTTGCCTAAATAATCTAAAAAGTATGTTTCATTATCCTTTTCATCAAAATTTTTCTTTTTTTCAAATATTAAATCATCTTTTTTGATCTGCTTTTTATGAAGATTGTTAGCTCCAGCATAGCTATATAATTTTGTAAGTGCGTTTGGATAGATTTTTGATATTTTATTATTATTTATATCATAGCTAAAGGTAGTTTTTTTATTTAAAGCATCCGTTTTAGATATTAAATTACCTTTTTCATCATATTCATAAAAAAAGCTATATTTGTGCTCGTTTTCACTATCAAAAATATCTTTTTTTATTACCTTCCCTTTAGAAGAATAGGTATATATCTTTTTGTTAAATAATTTTTCTTCTAACGTCTTTAAATCTAAAAAAAAATTCTCTTTTTTGCTTACATATCCTAAAAATGCACCTGACTCTATTGCAGAAAAATTTTTGATTTCTCTAAAAGTACTATTTTTTAAATCATCTTTTTCAAAAGAAGATCCATCATCTTGAATTTTTTTAACTAAAATAAAATCTGAATTATATTCGTAAAAATCTCTTTTTTTTATGTTTTCATCTTCTAATAAATATTTAGCTGAAATAAGATTAGTATTTGGTAGATAAAAATATTGGAAACAAGCGCTAGTATCATCTGTTTTTTCAACTAAAAGATTTTTATTATCATTCGAATATTTATTTCTTTTTGAAAAACTTTCTATTACTTCATTTTCACCTGTTATATCCCCTGAAATTCTCTCTTCTATTAAGTTAAAATTCCCGTCGTAAAAATAATCGATTTGAACTAAAACTTTTTGATTTTCAGCTAAAAATTCTTTAGATGTTAAAATTGAAAAATTATTTATTCTCTTCCAATGAAATCTCTCTTCATTTACTAAAAAATCTTGCCCATTAATATTTTTGAATCTCTCTATCTTTTCAATCTTTAAATCTTTGTTATAAAAATAGATATATTTATTGTTTCTAGAGTCTATAACAGTTGTTTTCCCTCCTTTTTGATTTAAAACTCCATTTTCATAATAAAATCTATACTCATTTGCAAAATCCCCTGAGATTGTTTTTTGCTTTATAGTTTTTACTCTTTCAAAACGAAAATCCCCAACTTCAAAAAACTCTACGCCAACCTCTGGATTTTTACTTCCTAAAAGATAGTACTCAACATTTTTTTCTCTTCCATCTTTGATTTTAAGAGTTTTTAATAACGGATGTGTCTTTTTATAATCTAAATGATAATCAAAATGCTCATTTGAAATGTTTGAAAAAATATTCTCTATTATATAAAAAGGTCTTTTCGCTCTTTCTTTATTTGATATAAGTGGAGAGTAATCCCTAAATCTTAGTTGAAAAAAATTTCCATCAGAGGTTGTGATATTTAAATCATATTTATCTTTATGCTTTTCACTATAGTTAATTTCAGGATGCAGATAATTAAATCTTATCCAAGCATAAACCTTAGTAGAGTTCATATTTGTAGATTTAATCTCTTCTAAATTATTAAATCTATCATATGTGTAATGTAAAATGTTTTGATTGAGTAGCTTCGTAGATCTTAGATAATATTCATTTACATGAATATTATCTCTTTTAAAATGTTTTTCTACGCCACTTGGATATAAAACTACTAAATCATAAATTCCTCTAGCTTCAACCCTTATTTTAGATAGATCTGCTTTTTTAAAATCTCTTCTATGAAAATATTTTGGTAAGTATTCTACTGATCTATACTCTAAATTAGCTACTTGATTGTTTTTATGATTTTTTAAATTCGCTCCAAATGTTAAAACCTCACCAGTCGGCTCTACAACATCTACTCTATCCCCATAAAATAATACTTTCGTTAGATCCTTATATGAAAAACCAGCTAATACAAATTCTAAACGATCCTTTTCCTCTCTTTTAAGTAGATCAAAATTACTTAAACTAAATTGAGATTTTTTGATCTTTATAGGCTCTTTTCCTTCAGCTACTATTTCATCTTCAATTGCTAAGTTTCCTTTTATTAAATCTATACACTCATCAAATAGCGCATTTGGCTCTTTTTCATTTAAAAATTTCTCATAAAAATTTTTAGCATTTGCAAAAGCAAAAATTTTAACAAAAATAAATAGAAAGATAAAAAAACACTTCATCTAAAAGCCTAATTATAGTTGGAAGATAAATTATCTTAGGAAAAAAATAAATTTCATAAAAGAACAAAAAAAATTAAATTTTTTTCTTTATTAAAATAAATCTAAAAAAATCATTCATAAAATTATATCCGTCCTTTATTAAAAAAAAGGTCAAAGGTATTCTATACCATAAAGGATAAAAAAAAAATGCCTCATATAAAAGCTAACAATATCAACATATATTATGAATATGAAGGAGATGGGCCTCCCTTAGTAATCCTTGGCGGGCTTGCATCCGATCATAAACTTCTAAAAGAGTTTGTCGATCCTTTAAAAAAACGCTATAAAGTACTTTTAATGGATCTTAGAGGATTTGGAGACACAGAAGTTGCCCCGCCCCCATATTCTATCGATATTTTAGCTAAAGATGTCTTTGAACTTATGAATCTTTTGAATATCGAAAACGCCTATATTTATGCTCACTCCATGGGAAGTGCTATTCTGCAAACTATTTGCCTTAATTATCCTGAAAAAGCAAAAAAAGCAATCCTCTCTGCTACCTTTTTAAAAATTCCCTATACCACTCAAATGCTATTTGAATTAGTGCCTAAATTATTTGAAAAAAATATCGATCAAGAAATCATCTCTAAAATTATTATGCCTTGGCTCTATAGTTCTGAATATTTAAAAAATCCTCAAAATTTTCAAAATACTTTAGATAATCTTTCTAAAAGAAAGATCAACCCAAAAGGATATGAAGGACAAGCTATTGCTCTTACAAATTTTGATTCAACAAATTGGATATCTAAAATAAATACTGAAACACTAATCCTAGCCGGAAGAGAAGATATAGATACTCCCCTATATTGCGCTGAAAAAGTTCATGAAAAATTAAAAAATTCAAAACTAAAAATAATAGAAAATGCAGCCCATATGATCTATAGAGAAAAATCAAATGAAGTTTACAAAATAATTTTAGATTTTTTTAAGTAAGAAGATTTTCTAAAATATCTATAAAGATTTTTTTTCTCATATTCTCTGTTCTTGAAATCGCTTCTTTCATTAAAGATAAGTTATCACCAATATCAAAAATATCATCAGCTGAGCATTCAATATGAACACCAGAGAGTATTGCTTTTCCCTTTTTTACTTTTGATTTAACTATCGCAGCTAAATTTAAATCACTATATTTCCCAATAACATCTAGCTTTTTTTTTCCTTCAAAATAACATCCACCCTTGAAATAAACAGAGCTCAAGTATCTAAAATCTTTAGATTCATATTCCAACAAAGCTGCTTTCGAACCTTCATGGCTTTTATAACTAAATTTTGGCTCTTTATATGCAGGACCTATCGCTTTTGCTTTTACAAAATTTAGCTCTCTTTTACCCAAAACTTCTAGAGCATTTCCCTTTTCAAACTCCACAAATTCCGCTCCAAAATATGCCCCAGCACAAATCCCTAAATAACTACCGCCCTCTTCGACAAATTCTCTTATCTTTGCACAACCCTCATTTTTCAGCTTTCTCAAATACATCAGATCTTTGCCACCTGGCATAACAAAAAGAGATGTAGTATTTTGCCAATTACCTTCAATTACCTCTTTTGATGAAATAGTATCGATATCCAGTTTTAATAACGTAAGCTCATTTATTAAGCATTTTAATGAAAATAAACTAACACCCTTATCTGAATAGATTCTTATCTTTTTTTTCATTTTTTTTCGCTCTTTCCTCAATTATAAAAATATTTAAACTTGAAAATCCAGAAAAAAAAGCCCGAATCATATCAATTAATTACCTGAAGTGCACCTAAAGGAACTGTTGCAAGCTAAGGAATAATATCAAACTATTTGTTATCATTTTTTCTTTTTAATTAAGGAGAGACCAATGCAACAAGTTGAAATGGTTAGTTTAGAAACTTTAATTCCTGAAAATCATAATTATCGTAAATTTGTTAAACTTTGGTCTTTTGATTATGTTGCAAGACAGCTCAAAAAAACTAGAAAAAGATAATCCGTTCAAAGGTTAATACTTTCTATCTACACAATAATCGATATGTTGGAATCTGCTTTAAATGTTTGGTTAAATTCTTGTATTTGCCAAGTTGTGGATCAAGAGATTAAAGAGCCTAAACCTGAAGTAATACAAACTTAAAGGCATCCTTTTTTCTAAGATTTTTCATTTTTCTACTTCTGTTTTTTATCTCTCTTTTAATTTTTATACAAATTTGCTATGTAGATATTTAGAGGAAGAATATGTATTTTTTTAAATTATTTTTGATCCAGACTTTTTTTTGTTTAAATCTTTTTTCTAATTTTTTAGATCAAAAACTACCTGAAATTACTCTAATCTCAAAACAAGCATATGAAGATCTGCCTACTAGAAAATATGAAGATATCGTTTTAAATGCTCAAAAATTCGGAAATATTAGGTTCTCTGTTAGCTACCCTAAAAATCTTACAAATGATGAAAATATTTTACTTTTATTAGATGGTTTAGAGACCGGAAGGGATTCTTTAAAATATGTCCCCCACCCAGATAATTATGTTATTATTGGATATGAGTTTCAAAAAGAGCTATTTAGACTGAAACAAAAAAGCGTA
>JAAKFW010000098.1 GCA_011064905.1 Candidatus Anoxychlamydiales bacterium
CTTCTATTAAATGAATATAGCTTCTATTATTTTAAGTGAAATCTACCAAAAAAATTTATGTTAGTATTAGGAATAGAAACCACTTGTGATGAGACAGCTGCTTCTGTTGTAGAAGATGGCAATAAAATCTTATCAAATATTATTTTTTCTCAAGTGCATCTACATAAAAAATTCGGAGGAGTTTTCCCGGAGCTTGCATCTAGATCACATATCGATAAAATCTTGCCGGTAATAGAAGACGCTCTAAAAACAGCAAAAGTGAGTTTAGATGAAATTGATGTGATTGCTGTAGCGAATAGACCAGGCCTTGTTGGATCGCTGCTCATTGGATTAAATACCGCAAAAGCCCTGTCTTTTGCTCTAGATAAACCCTTTATTGGCATCAACCATATAGAAGCTCATCTTTATGCTGCTATGATGGGAGATGATAAAAAGCCTGTTTTTCCATCTCTCGGTGTTGTCATCTCCGGAGGACATACAATGTTATTAAAGATTTCAGATATCGGAAAATATGAGATATTGGGAACAACAATAGATGATGCAATTGGAGAGAGTTTTGATAAGGTAGCTAAAATTTTAGACCTTAGTTATCCAGGAGGCCCTGAGGTTGAAAAACTAGCTAAGCAAGGAGACTCATCTAAATATCAATTTAAAGCAGGAAGAGTTGATAAAAATCCTTTTGATTTTTCATTTAGCGGGCTTAAAACAAAAGTTTTATATACAGTGAAAGGACAAAAATCAAAAAAAGATTATCCAACTATAATAAAAGAAGAAGATAAAAAGCATATTGCAGCATCTTTTCAAAAATGTGCATTTGAAGATTTAATAAAAAAGGCTATAGGCGCGTCTGAAAAACATAATCTAAAATCTATCTATTTCGGTGGTGGGGTTACCTGCAATAAGGCTTTAAAAGAGATGTTTCAAAACAAAAATTTAAACCTAGATCTTTTTTGGCCTAAAAAGGATCTGAGCTTAGATAATGCGGCTATGATAGCTGGCCTTGGCTACCATAGGTACAAAAAAGTATTAAAATCAGATAAATTAGATATTTTAGCAGAACCGACTATATCTAGTTTTTGATTTTTTATATTCAATTTGATATAAATGTAGATATATTTATTAACTAAAAAAAAAATATTACAAAAAATAGGTAAAAAAATGGCTAAAAAATCTGCAAGAGAAGTGATAAAGCTTAAATCTCAAGAAAGCAAACACTGCTATTGGACAACAAAAAATAAAATAAATACTACAGAGAAATTAGAGAGAAAAAAATACGATCCTACTATAAGAAAACATGCGATGTATAAAGAAGCAAAGTAAATGTTTGAATTTAAAATAGCATTTAACTATTTGCTTTTTAAAAAAAGAAGATTATCAGCTTCTTTAATATCTCTGCTCTCTATATTAGTGATTTCGTTAGTTGTTTGGGTGGTATTAGTTTTTTTATCCGTTACAAATGGCATCGAAAAAAACTGGTTAAAAAAACTAACATCTCTAAATGCGCCTATTAGAATAGCTCCAACTGATGAGTATTACTCATCATATTACTATATGATCGATTCTTTTAGTTCAAAATCTGATTATTTAGCTAAAAACATCTCAGAAAAACTAAATTCTAAACTATCAGATCCATATGATGATCAAATAGATGGAGAACTTGCCAGGTCTTTTCCAAAGCCGATAATAGAAAACGGCAAACTTTTAGATCCCATAAAAAAGCTAGATAAGATTTTAGAGGGCGAAAAAAACAGTTCTAATGCAGATATTTCTTATCAGGATTATGAGCTCTCAGCTGCGCAGCTAAGGCTCACTCTTAATAGAACAAAAAAAGATCTTTTTACAGAGTTTAAAGATGAAAGAGTGAATTTTTTAACTCAGATGTCATATCTGATGTCGATGACAGAGAAAAACCCAAATTTAAAATCTTTAATTGAAGAGCCTCTGAGCTTTGATCTAAACCATTATTTAAATCATATGGATAAATCCTTTGATTCAGCTCAAAAAGATATCCCTAATTTTTTTACATTTGTAGATAAAAACGTTTTTCAAAAAAGATTAACGGATCTTTTTTCAAATATCTCTATTGATAAAATTGAGCTTGAAAAAGGATATTTATTAGATCCTCAGCTATTAAAGATTAACTCCCCTATCAAAGCTTTGATGGCATATGATAGCGAAGGTTTAAAAAAAATTATTTTATCTGAAAACAGCCTGGCATATCAAGGTTTTATAAATGGCGAAATTATAAAAGACAAAGGTGCGATTTTATTTCGGACAAAAGATAAGATTTTTAAAATTTCTAAAAATGATAATGTCCATTTAGGTGAAAACTTAAATTTGAATGCAAAAATAGATTTAAATACTCTAGAAAACGCTCAATCATTAAATGATATAAAATTAGATATTCAAGGGAATTTTAAAAGCTTTTATTTAGAAGGAAAAATATCATTAAAAAATGTAAATTTAAAAAACTTTAAATTATTAGAAAACTTCCAAAAAAATCCATATTTTTACACTTTCTCAAAGGGCAATACAAAAAAAGATTTAGATAAGCTTCCTACTTTAGATAATAAAAAAGCTATTTTACTTCCTAAAAATTATAGAAACTCAAATGTATTAATTGGTGATAATGGTTATCTATCGTATGCTACGATGAGTGTAAGCTCTAATCAAGAAATTAGAATTCCTATATATGTTGCAGGTTTTTATGATCCCGGCGTTTTACCAATTGGTAATAAATGTGTAATTGTTCCTCCTGAGATTACAAAAACTATAAATGCTACAAATAGTAGTTTTTCATTCGAAGGAACTCCTATGAATGGAGTTTATGTTTGGATGAAAGATATGAAAAAAGCTGATCTTTTAAAAGAGAAGATAACTAAAGAGCTCGAAAAAGAAAACATAGCAATTTTTTTCAATGTTACCACCTATAAAGATTTTGAGTTCTCAAAAGATTTAATGCAGCAATTTCAAAGTGACAGAACCCTTTTTACTTTAATTGCTATAATTATTCTAATAGCCGCTTGCTCTAACATTATTTCAATGTTAGTTCTACTTGTAAACGATAAGAAAAAAGAGATCGCAATATTAAGATCTATGGGAGCCTCTTCTAAAAGTATCGCTGTTATCTTTGGGTTTTGTGGGTTTATTATGGGCTTATTTAGCTCAATTATAGGTATTGGAGCTTCTATCATCACTCTAAAGCATTTAGATCTCGTAATAAAACTATTATCAATGATTCAAGGTCACACTTTTTTTAATGCAGCTTTTTTTGGAAATAAACTTCCTAATGATCTAAGTTATGATGCTTTGATATTCGTTATTATAATTACCCCAGTTTTAGCTTTAATCGCAGGAATCGTGCCAGCTATTAAAGCAAGTAAAGTGCATCCGAGCTCAATTTTGAGGTCTCAATGAAAGAAGTAGTTCTCAAAGCTGTAAATCTACATAAGAGTTACAAAACTTTCGATGATCTACATATCTTAAAAGGAATTTCTCTAACGCTTAAACAAAATGAATCTATCGCTATTATGGGATCCTCTGGCGCAGGAAAAACAACTCTTTTACATATTTTAGGAACTTTAGAGACTTTTGATAGCGGAAAAATAAATATTTTAAATAGTTCTGCTAAAAATAACGAAATTAGAAATAAGCATATTGGATTCATTTTTCAAGCATACAATTTAATAGATGATTTAACTCTATTAGAAAACGTTTTAATGCCAGCTCTAATCGCAAGAAAAAATATATTACCTAACTCTACAGCTTATAAAAGAGCTCTAAATCTTTTAAAAGAAGTGGGCTTAACTAAAAGAAAAAATCATTTAGCAAAAGAGCTATCCGGCGGAGAAAAACAAAGAGCTACAATAGCTAGAGCTTTTTTAAATGATCCTGATATTATTTTAGCAGATGAGCCTTCTGGAAATCTTGATTTTAAAAACTCTGAAATTATTCATAAACTTTTAATCGACTCTGTAAAAAAATATAATAAAAGTTTAATCATTGCAACGCATGACAAGAAACTCGCAGCGTTGTGTGATAAAATCTACCATTTAGAGAATGGAAATTTTTTAAAATAAAGTTTGCTGCATAAGTCTCAATGTAGTTGGAAACAAAAGAGTCTATAAGACTCTTTTGTTATAAGATTATAAATTTGAGCACGGATGTTGCTTTCTTAAGGCATTTATTTTTTCAAAATCTGATATATAGGGCTCCGCATCCTTTAATTCTTGCAAAACATTCTCAAGAATTTTTTTGGCCCATTTGGTTAAATCATGGTTTAATTTATAATAAACCCATTGTTCTCTGCGCTCATCTAAAGCAAGACCTGACTTACGTAAATAGGAAAGGTGTCTTGATATTTTGGGTTGGATGCTGTTTAGAACATAACTAAATTCGCAAACACAAATTTCTTTTTCCCTGCTAAGAAGAATAATGCAACGTAACCGCGTTTCATCCGATAACAGAGCAAATAACTCAGCGGGAGATATCATTTACTTCCCCTGGGTTTAACTGCTTTTATTTTTGCGGAAATAACGTAATTTTCTGCATCCGAACCAGGCACCCAGTCTTTAATAAACTGACGACTATCTTTTTGTGTCTCAATTACAATATCCACAAATCCCGCTTTGGATAGACTGTTTTTTAATTCATCTATTGTACTAGCTCCCGAGATACAATTGGAATAGAGTTCTTTGTTATTGATCATTTCCTTTGGTAATGGCTTATAAGCAACCATATCAGAAATTGCTATCCTACCACCATCTTTTAAGACGCGGAAAGATTCTTTAAACACTTGAGCTTTGTTAGTTGATAAATTTACAACACAATTGGAAATTATTGCATCAATAGAATTATTGGGAAGAGGTAAATGTTCTATTTCTCCTAAAAGAAATTCAACATTTTTATAGTTTCCTTTGAGAGCATTATCCCTTGCTTTACTTAACATTTCTGGGGTCATGTCTACTCCATAAACCTTGCCATTTGGACCAACTTTTTTTGCAGCTAAAAAAACATCAATACCGCCACCTGCGCCTAAGTCTAATACCGATTCACCTTCTTTGAGAGAAGCAATATTTTGAGGATTTCCACAGCCTAATCCCATATTACACTCTTGTGGAATACTTTCTAATTCCTCCTCTGTATAACCGAATTTTTTTGCATATTCGTTCGGGTTAGTCGAGCTGCCACAGCAGTTATTTTTAGAACTATTATTTTGATTATTTCCTTTGGCGGCGTTACGGTATACAGACCTTACTTCTCTTTTTACATCTTCATCGCTTTTAGTTGCTTTTTGGTTTACAGCAACATATTGAACTAATTCAACATTTGGAAGCTGATAATAATAATCCATAAAAAACTCCTTTGGTTGTTATATACGGATATATGTATATGCAAATACTTATATCAAGTCAATAATTTTTTTGTGAAAAAATCTATTGGCGGACTGATGAATTCTAATGGGAAGGTCTTTTGGGAAATATGGAATGTCTCTTGAATCTATTGCTATAATATCTTTCATTTCCTCTGTCTGATAGAGCCTTCTACTCCTGGTGTTAAAACTATTAAAAGTTTTGGGTTTGCATTAGTTGTTTCCTTTAAGTATGCAGAAAAATAATCATCAGCGAACAGAGATGAAAAAAGAATCAAAACTGATATTAAAGATAAAAAAAAACTCATAAAAAGCTCCTTTTTTAGTTATGAAAACGTAAACAAAAAACAGACTACACTTATCTAATAATTTTAAAAATGTTTTTTCGAACTTAAAAAAAATCATTTCAAAGAAATTCTAGATTTGGCATTCTTTAGCGTTTGCATAGGAGTTTTTTATGGAAATAACAATTATTGGAGCTGGCTACGTTGGCTTAGTGTCTGGCGCATGTTTTGCTGAAATGGGTCATATTGTTACCTGTTTAGATATAGATGAAGAAAAAATAAAAATGTTAAACGAATCTCATATCCCAATATATGA
>JAAKFW010000099.1 GCA_011064905.1 Candidatus Anoxychlamydiales bacterium
GCTTAGAAATAAAATTATCGGTAGGATATTTAAAGAACTAAAAATAATAGAACAATGGGGCTCAGGCTTTGGCAGAATGATTGATACTTGTATATCCCAGGGAATTAATCCTCCTAAAATAGAAGAATTAGATAGACATTTTAGAATAACACTTTTTCCAAGAAAAGCTAAAATGAAAGTATTTTTAGAATATCAAAAAGATATTATTGTCTATCTAAAAAAACATAAAAAAACATCAGCTAAACAAGCTCAAAAAATTTGGAAAGTTACTTCTAGAACAACAAGTTCTAGACTGAAAAAAATGTGTGCTTTAGGTATAATAATATCACTTGGAACAAGTCCATTTGATCCTCAAAAGACTTTTGTATTATCTAAAAATTTTAATTAATTTTGCTCGAAGCCGGACTCGAACCGGCACGGGATTGCTCCCAAGGGATTTTAAGTCTTCCGCTCATAAATAATAACTAAAATCAACAAACCTTAAATAATTATAAAGTAACTATTTATAGCAAATTCATTTTAGTTTTGAATAGTCCTTTCTTGTTGTTTTTCCTAAATTGGTGTCCCTTTTTTGTCCCATTGCATAGACACAAACTATAACTTTTAGCCAGTTCCTGTAGGCAACGTTAATAATGGTCCTTGAACTTTCGATCTGCCTGATTGTAAATCATATAATTCTAATAACAATAGAAAAGTTTTTTTAGAATGAATATCTCCATCTTTTATATAAAACCATGTATCTCTATGTTTAACACAAACATAGGAGTCTTTAGGTTTTCTATTACTATTATGGATAATTAAAAGTTCTTTAAATATTTTAGGTGAAATTTTGTGTTTAGAAATATCTGAGCTTTCACATATTTTTATATCTTTTTCAGGTATCATTACATATTTACTCAAAGAATACATACAAGAAAGCAATGATCTGGGCAATATTCCTATATTTCCATATTCATCAAATCCTTCAGATATATTTATAATATATCTACCATCTGCTGTTTTTTCTTCTTTCATCATATTTGCAATTTCTTTCCCATATTGATTATCAACAGGAACAGCAAATTGAAGTTTTCTAAATTTTGAATCATTTTTTTGTTCTTCTCTAATTCCAACTTGTAAAAGTCCTTTCATCTGCAATTTTGTCATTAAATTAATTACATTGTGAAATTTTTTATGTCTCTTTAGTTCTTTTGGCGCTAAACCTTCTCTATGTAAGTTTGGAAATTCTCGAAAATTTTCTATAGCAAGCAAGAAAACTCTATCTATATCCCAACCCGAATAAATTATTTGTTGAATAGTTTCAATATTTAAGGGTTGCATAATTTGATTTGCAAAGTCGCCTCCCTGCAAGGGAGTATATTGAATGGTTGGCTGGGATTGCCACTGAGTTTCACCTCTTAGATTTGCTGGATTTGTTTTATTAAATCCAGGAATAGGAATACCAACTGTTACAATATTTTTTATGCTATGTTGAGTTATTACACTAGATACCTCTAAAAAAGATAGCAATTCTCCATATCTTAATCTAACTAAATTTAAGAGCATTTCCTCAGAGTTGGTTGTTTGAATTGCAATATTATAAGCACCTCTTCCCCCAGATCCATTCATTGCAATTTTACTAGGAAAATTACAACCGATACAAACAAATGCAATAGCGAATAATAACTTTCTCATTAAGTTATATAATAATTTTGTCATCTTTCTAGCTCAGATTTAATACATTGCAAATTATTTTTCATTTTTTTTACATGTGATATATTTATTCATTAATAACATTGGGGCCTTTCTTGAGCTGTTTTTTCAAATAAATATTTCTCCAAATAACATAGACTGCTGGTATAACAAGTAGAGTAAGAAAAGTTAAAGAGAGTAATCCTCCCCATAAAGGAGCTGCAATTCTTTTTGCAATATCAGATCCTGTGCCTTTGGATACCATAATAGGAATTAATCCCATGATATTTAATCCAACAGCCATAATTAATGGTCTAACTCTAAAACTACCATATTCAACAACCATTCTTATTAAATCTTCTTTAGAATTCATTTTACCTTGATTTGACCATTGTAAAAAGCCTTTATCTAAATAAGTCACCATAATAGATGCTGTTTGAGCAGCAATACCAAGAAGAGCGATCATTCCGACCCATACAGCGACTGAAGTATTATAACTTAAAAATAGCATAAACCAAATACCTCCTATTGCAGCAAAAGGAACTGATAACATTACAATTAGAGTCTGTGCTAATCCTTTAAAATTAAAATAAAGAATAATTAAAATAATCAATAATGTTAATGGTATTACAGTCTTCATTAACTTTTGCATTCTTTGTAAATATTCATATTGCCCTGTCCATTTTAAAAAATAACCTTTAGGCAAAGAGAGTTTTGAATTAATTATATTTTGAGCTTTTTTTACATATCCTCCAATATCTTTTGTTTTAGGATCTACATATATCCATCCACTTAATGAACCCATTTCATCTTTAATCATAGAAGCGTCCATTTTAACTTTTACTTCTCCTAATTGCCCCAAAGGAACGTGTTCAAATCGTCCGGGCTGCATTTTTTTAGGATTTATATTGATAGGAACTAAAACTTGTTTTAATTTTTCTACATCATTTCTTAGCTCTCGTGGATAACGTATATTAATTTTATAGCGTTCTCTTCCTTCAATTGTTGTACTTATATCAAGCCCTCCAATAGATGTTTCAACAATATCCATAACATCTAATACTTCTAAACCGTAGCGAGAAATAGCTTGGCGATCAGGAGTAAAATCAATAAAATATCCTCCTAATTCTCTTTCAGCATATACACTTCTAGTTTCAGGAATATCTCTAATAATTTTTTCTAATTGTTTACCGATTTCATTTATGGTAAAAAGATTATCTCCTAATACTTTAATACCTATTGGAGTTCTAATGCCTGTTGTTAACATATCTATTCTAGCTTTAATTGGCATAGTAAATGCATTTTGAACTCCTGCAAGTGATAGAGCTTTGTCCATCTCTTTTACTAAACGATCTTTTGTCATGCCAGCTCGCCATTTAGATTTTGGATGCAAATTAACAATAGTTTCTATCATCGATAAAGGAGCTGGATCTGTAGAAGTCTCTGCTCTACCGGCTTTTCCAAAAACTGATTTTACCTCTGGAAATGAATACAAAATCTTATCTTGGACTTGAGTAAGATTTTTAGCAGCTTCTATTGAAATGCCCGGAGTGGTAACAGGCATTAACATTATTGTTCCTTCATCTAAAGGAGGCATAAATTCAGAACCTAAACTTAAAAAAGCAGGAATAGTTACTAAAATTAATCCAAAAGAAGCACTTATAACAATGTAACGATAGCGTACGCAAAATCGTAAAATTGGCTTATAGATTGCTATCATAAATCTATTTATAGGATTTTTTTCAGCAGGCTTAATTTTTCCTCTAATAAACAAAACCATAAGAGCTGGAACCAAAGTGATGCTTAAAATAGCTCCAAATAAAACGGCAAAAGTCTTGGTATAAGCTAAAGGAGAAAAAAGCAGACCTTCTTGAGCTTGCAAAGTAAATACCGGAATAAAAGCTACAACAATAATAAGTAGAGAAGAAAAAATACTAGGACCAATTTCTTTTGCAGCTTCAATAATTATTTCTTTGCGGTCTTTATCTGGATTTTCTTCTAGTTTTAAATGAGCATTTTCAGTCATTATAACAGCTCCATCCACAACATCTCCAATAGCAATAATAATGCCAGCTAAAGACATAATATTTGATGTAATTCTCATATAGTACATAGGTATAAATGCAATAGCAATGGCAACAATTAAGGTAATAACGGATATAAAAGTTGATCTTACATGCAAAAGAAAAAGGAAGATAATTAGAAAAACTATAATTATCTCTTCTATTACAGCTGCTGATAGAGTTTTTACTGAATCTTTTATTAAAGTTGAACGATCATAAGTAGTAACTACTTTAACTCCTTTAGGAAAAGCAGGCTCCATTTCTTTAAATTTTTGTTTCACTCTATTTATGACTTTAAGAGCCTCTTCGTTATATCTCATAACGACAATTCCACCAACTACTTCACCTTTGCCATCTAATTCAACAAGGCCTCTGCGAATATTCCCTCCTATTTGAACTTTCGCAAAATCTCCAATAACTATTGGAGTTCCTTTGTTATCTGTACCAACAACAACTTTTGATAACATTTCTTTATCTGTAATATAACCCCGTCCTCTTATAATATATTCACGCTGTGTCATTTCAATAACTCTTCCACCAACATCATTATTTGATCTTTGGATAGCTTTTTTAATTTGAGGTACAGATAAATCATATGCTTGAAGTTTTATAGGATCTATTTCTACTTGATACTCTTTTTGATATCCTCCAACACTAGCAACTTCTGCAACACCTGGAACAGAAGAGAGCCAATACCTTAAATACCAATCTTGAAAACTTCTTAGCTCTTGAAGATCATGCCTTCCTGATTCATCAACTAATGCATATTCAAATACCCACCCAACACCTGTAGCATCCGGTCCTACTTGAGGAGTCGTATTTTTAGGCAATTGCCCTTGTACATTAGATAAATATTCAACAGCTCTACTTCTAGCCCAATAAATATCCGTATCATCTTCGAAAATGACATAAACAAAAGAAAGGCCAAACATACTAAAACCACGTACATCTTTAACTTTAGGAGCTGCTAAAAAAGCTGTTACTATGGGATAAGTGATTTGATCTTCGATTAGATCGGGACTTCTTCCCATCCATTCAGTAAATATTATAACTTGTTTATCTGAAAGATCTGGAATAGCGTCTAAAGGGGTTTTACGAATAGAAAAAAAAGCCCATAACACTAATAATAAAAAGCAGATAAAAACAAAAAGACGTTTTCTTCCACAAAAATCAATGATTTTTTCTACCATTGACTCTCCTCCTCAATCAACATTTTAACATTTTCATCTTCGGTTCCTTTAAGGCGACTCTCAGAATCTATCAAAAATTGAGCACTAGTAATTACTCTTTCTCCTGAAGATACACCTGATACTATTTGATAAAATTGATCTGCTTTAAATCCTATTTGCACATCACGTGGTTCAAAATACCCATGCCCTTTATCAACAAAAACTATTTTTCTTACGCCGGTATTTATCACAGCTTCCTCTGGAATAGCTAAAGATCTACCCATGTTTTTTTTAATTTCAACAGTTCCATACATTCCCGGTTTAAGCTTGAAATCAAAATTATCCGATTCAAATCGAACTTTTACAGTTCTAGCGCTTTCATCTAAAACATAATCGATAAAAGTAATCTCTTTTTCTACATATTGAGCTGGAAATGAAGTTATAGTAAGTATCGCTTTTTGTCCTAAATCTACTAAATCTATATCTTGTTCATAGATATCTCCTAGTATCCAAATTTTCGATAGATCTGCTATGACATATATATTCATTCCTGGCTCTACATTTTTTCCTAAAAAAGTATTTAGATGAGTTACAACCCCAGAAACAGGAGAACGTATTAAAAGAGTTTTAGATGCCTCAAAAGTCTTTTCTAAACGTTTAATTTCATCTATTGGAATACCATTTGAGGATCTGAGATGTTCTACAAACAATTAATATTAATTATTTTTTTATTTGTTTGTACTGTCATTTATGCATCTAATAAAGTTCCAGGCTACGCTCCTGTAGAGATCGATCCTGAACGTTTACAATTATATGGGGTTACTTCGCAAATAGTAGAAATGAGAGATTTAACTAAAACTATCCGTACAGTAGGTATTGTTACAGTAGATGAAAGACGAATATCAAATGTGCAAACAAAATTTAATGGATGGATAGAAAAACTTTATGTGAATTTTACCAATGAATATGTAAAAAAAGGGCAGCCTTTATTTCAAGTATATAGCCCTGAGCTTTTATCTACTCAAGAAGAGTAT